>NZ_CP134701.1:0-119561 GCF_031852275.1 Halovalidus salilacus
TTCAGTAGCGATATATTCGATGTTCCACACCATCGGACGAAACGACACGCGATCGACAAACTATACGAACACGAAGTAACACCTGCCGATCTCTCCAGCGCGGTAAAGAAACAGTCACTTGCAGAGACAGATCTACTGGAAGAGGGTTCGACAGGAACAGCCCCGCAAGAGAGACAGGACATTCGGAAATCGTTCAGCAAGATCACGAGTAACCGCATTCTGGATAGCAGATACAACGGACTCAAACGGAGTAGACTCAACAACGCGAACATTGCTTCGTTCCCAGACACGGGTGTCTACGTGGCATACGCAAGCGAAGCAATCAGTGCAGGACAGGAGGTGGACGGCAAGCTGAACCCGAACGATTTTGCGGACGTGAAACAGAAGCTGATCGAAAATCTAGATATAAGTGAGGTTTCAAATCAGTACGACCAGTGGTTCGTAGAAAATGGTGATCCATGGGAGGTCGCGATGTGTGTATACATCCAGGGGCTTCCGTTTATGGACAACTTACGCGATCTCACGGCTAATGACGGATACTGGTCCCGATATCAGGAACTGGCACGTCGTCGGGATCAGATCCGAACGATCGAACGCCACGCGTTCGGTCTTGAACGAGGATTCTACGTCACGAGATCAGAGCTGATAGACATAGATGGAAACCCGGATTTCTTCCTCGAACAGTCAGCTGAAGACATCAGGTCGGAACTGACCAGTTGTCACGACAGACACACCATCGAAACAGAAGTCGAAGATATCAGCACTGGACAAGATGGGCAGAATTTCGAAGAAAATCGGTGATTCAACAGCTAATACATCAGAACTATGTCCATGATAGAAAACATGACGCGGCAATATCAACAGTACAGAGACGAAGTGTGGTTAGTTGCCACTGTTTTGATCATTCTTGTCTCGGGTATCCTCATCGGAAGCATGATCGGGCGAGCCTACGGCGGCTACAGTGGATTGCGTGAGAGCTTCCGAGACCTGATTGAATTTATCCCGTACCTTGATTTAGTCAATGTTGTATCGCTTATTAGTGGGCTCTATTTTGGGCTTCTGACGCTCTTGTTTTTCGATTTCAAAAAGCGAATTCAGAGTTCACTCCTCATAGTTGGAACGCTCATTAGTTTCGTGTTCATTTGGGCCGAGGGGGTGATGTTCACCGCGATGGGGATGATCGACTGGACAATAGTCATCATCACTGGTACAGTTACTATTTTTACTATCGGTGGAAAGACTCTTCGTCGCATGTCTTTCAATCCAGACGATATTTATCGAAACAGGGTACTGACAGCGGAGGGTGACACGCCTGTGGAATTCCCAAAGGCAGCTGCTTACCTCTGGTGGTTACTCGTCGTGTTTGTTGGTATCTCGTTTTACGAAGCATACACCCAGTATCCCCAGTTTTTCGTCTCAAATGGCGATATTTTCACACTCCAATTAGGTGCATTTGTCGACAATCACAAGATTGTCGGGTCTGAAAATCTGATTGCCAGGGATCTGCTCGCCAGTTTTTTCTTCTTGGGTTCGTTCCTTCTGTTCCTTCGATACGACGCGAGCAAAGAGATAGTGTTTATTGGACCTCCAAGAAGTGGCAAGACACATCTGCTTATCGGGCTATTTGCCGAGGCGCAAAACTCGAATTACAACCCACGGAATGTCTCTCCGTACATTACTGAGCAGAAAGATTACATCATTGCCCGGGAGAACTGGGCGGAAGAAACTGAAGGAGAAGTTCACGAAATGGGGTTCAACTTCACAACCCCGGGTGTCTTTAGCAAGAATATTTTCATTAATGGACTCGATTATCCGGGCGAGTATTCGTACTTCATTCCTGAGGGCCTTCGTCTCGCATCTGAGGGGATGGAAGTCCCAGAGACACCGATCGACGAGGACCCACCGGTCGAATTTGGAGGTCCACCAATCGGACAACAACTATCCGGGAATTCGGATATCAAAACCAGCAAGTGGCAACACCTGATCGACAACGAAACCAGTGGCTATGAAGAGAACTACAAGACTATAATCAATGATATTCGTGGGATGCGCGAAACAGACAGCGGGGGTCCGGAAGACAGCGTCTACGTGTATATGGTCAATTCGGTCCTCCCCAGAATCCGAGACGCCGACGTTGTTGGGTTTGTCTTCGACACTCAGGAACATCTCAAATGGGAACAGGACGAAAATTCACGATTCGTCCAGCTGGGGTATTACCAACATATCATGGATGTCTCAGCGCCAGGAGAAGTATCGGGATAGCCACCAAAACGGATGTACTCAAGGACGATTTCGTCGACCAGCGTCATGTGGAACCAGACGCCGAGTACGCAGAGTTTAGAGAGTACATCAACGACCGATTGTTGGGTGGTCCATATAAAGGGGAGTTGCAATCTCTCCAGCTGAAGCCGTATCCGGTCTACATCGAAAACCGCGAGGATCCGGAGGAAGACGCCCCAAAAGTTCCGCTTCGGACCTTCGGGATGGAAGAACTCCTCCAGGAGATGGGTGAATAAATATGGGATCGCTCAAAGTATTCGACTCGCAAGGCCGGGCGATGTACCCAGCCGGTGCGTCCGACGAAAACCAGATGCAGCGATACTTCGACCAGGACATACTCGCAATCGGACCGAAAAATGACAAGTACAAGATCGAAGCCTATCTGAAAGTCAAAACCAGCGAACGTAACGAGCAGGTGAGCATCCGGTACATCGGTGACACCCTCGACACCCTGTTCGCGGATTGTCGGGCCGCGATACGGACGCAGTTAGTCGAGAACCGTGGCTGGACGATTCGAGAACCGTACGGCAACGGCCCGGGTAAGCTAACGTGGCTCACAATCTGGGAAGGGATCGGAGAGGCGAACGCGAACAAGACACCAGACGACCTGTACGCTGATTCCGAGTTTGGTCTCGGACTGAACCGAGAGGAGAGATCGCTCCTCCAGTCGATCGTCCGCGAAGAAAATGGAACTGTTCGAATCACTGCATCCGACTACGACGTTATCGCGAAGGCGCTTTCGCAGTATCTTACGACTGGCAACACGATCGTCGTCTCTCGTGAACGCCACAGTCCACCAGAATATGCTGATATCCACCTGTCTGTCTCTTCAGATCAGTGGGAAAATTTCACGCTCCACGACGAGACCAGAGAGACACTGGAGAGACTGAAAGAGCAGAGACGAGAAGAACTACGGCAAGAGAGTTTCAGTGACCTGGCGGAGACGATCGCGAGTCTCAAGGAGTTGAATGCAGACAAATCCGCTGTCAAAGATCGATTATCGACCGCTCTAGCCGACACCTACAACGGATTGCGGGTGATGGAGAACAGCGAGATTCGAGAGCTCCGGCAGCGAGCGAGAACTGAAAGAGCAGGCCAGTCGACTGCTTCGAAGAATCGGCTCATCGCAAGTCTGAAAGAACGTCCAAAACTCCTGATGCTACCGATACTTCTCGTGGCGATTGTACTGGGGGCCATCTTTCTGATCGGGTTCGGTGGTCTACCGTTTTTCGATGGGAATAGTGGATCAGACAACCCCGACGTTCCCAGTGCAAGTTTCAGTATAACAAACGTAACCGTAGAGCCCTCGGAGGCAGAGGTTGGTGACGAAATCAATATTAATGTTACCGTCAAAAACGGCGGCGAAGATGCTGGCAATGCAACGGTGTTATTACACAGGGAAGAAAGCTTAGAGAATGACAACACAACGCCAGAAATTGAGCCAGATGACACTAAACAAGTAGATTTCAGTGTCGAGCCTCTTACCCGGCCTCAGAATTATTCTGTTCGGATTGAAAACGACTCCAGTACAGAGCGCGAAATTCAAGTCGGTCTCGATGGTAACATCACCGTATCGGACTCGATAGCCGGCTCGAATCTTCCCGCGACCTCGAACTTACAGACAGCTAAATCGGCTGCTCGCAAGAGTGACCGAGCGAGACAATGGACAATTGGCCAGTTCACCAGCCGGGTAACTATTGATAGAGATTCATGACTGACGAGGATGGGGACGATAACGCGTCTGCAGACACAGCGAACAGGGGACGTATCCCTAATTACGCGACCGAACGACGCGACCTATTGAAGACGACTGGTGCGGGAGTGCTCGGGATCACGAGTTTTCGACATACTACAGGCCGCGTATCGGCCGAACATCAACTGATCGAAGACTGGAACAATCTATATGCCATCCGGGGCAGGTTGGAAGATGAGGGAGAAGACTACATCCTAGTCGCCGATCTGGATGCAGATACGCCCGGTTACGATGACCACGTCGCGAACCCCACCGGTGGCTGGGAGCCCATCGACGATGCTGGCTCCGATAATTCGTGGAGTTTGTACGGCGACGGACACTCAATCTCAGACCTCATAATCGACCGTCCCGACGAGAGTAGCGTCGGTCTGTTCGGGGAGGTGGCAAACGGCGAGATAGAAGACATCTCGATTCGAGATGCCGATATCATCGGTGGAGACAGTGTCGGAACGCTCATCGGAACTGGAGAGAACTGCACTGTAGTCGACTCGGATACGACGGGATCAATTAGCGGCGATAGCAGTGTCGGCGGCCTTATCGGTAGCATGTTGATTGGAGAGATAACCGACTCGTATTCAGAACAGTCAGTGACGGGCAGTAGCTCTGTGGGCGGACTCGTTGGTAGGAGCGATAATCTCAGCATATCGAATTCATACGCTACGGGATCAGTTAGCAGCGATGGAAATGCAGGTGGTCTTATCGGTTCCGATGAAGGTTCAACGATAACTGATTCGTACGCGAAAGGATCCGTTGAGGGCTCTGGCTCAACTGGTGGCCTTCTCGGCTTCAGTATTGAGACTGACATAAACCAATCATTTGCAACAGGCACGGTCAATGGGGAGAGTTTAACCGGTGGTCTCGTTGGCTCAGCTGAGGTCCTTTCCGTAAACAGGTCGTACGCGACGGGCGAAGTCAGTGGAACCAGCGAAGTTGGGGGACTGATAGGCGAAATAATTGACGGTGGGGATATAACTGAGTCATATGCAACTGGATCAATTGATGCCGAAGAAAATGTTGGTGGTCTGGTAGGCTACTGGACTGGTGGTGGCTCTATTGGTACGTCGTACGCAGTTGGGTCGGTTAACGGTGGAGAAAATGTTGGTGGTTTAGTCGGGTATATTTATGGACCAGGTGATGTGAACGAATCGTACGCAGCTGGTTCTGTCAGCGGGAGTGACAGCGTTGGTGGTCTGATTGGGCAATTCGACCAGGATAGAGTGACCAATGCATACTGGGACATACCAGCGACCGGGCAAGACGAGAGCGCTGGAGGAGGAGTGGGACTCGGAACGCTGGATGACGAGCCACCAGCTGACGGAATGACAGGAACTGATGCTGAAAAAAGCATGGAGGGATTCGATTTCGACCAGACGTGGACCACCGTCGAAAACCCACCGAACTACCCAGTGTTGCAATGGCAGGATGGCAGACATCCGAAAAAAACCACGGGGCATTCTGGAGGGACCTCCAATTCGACAGCCGGTGCCGGAGCCTTATCAGAGGCAACCATCGAAGCCACGGTGACGATTGACGGACAAGAGTATCACGTACTGCGAAATCTCCCCGATAAGTCCACTGGTACATATGCATATACGACAACAGGGTTCGAATTGCTCGAGCCGAATCTCGCAACTGATGTCGCCGTCAGTCACGAATTCTGTGATGCATATCTGTTCGACAGCGAGGAGCGTCTCGAGTATACGAATGAGCAACATGCAAAGTTCGATACTGTCGAAGAGTTAGCCCGAACCGCAAATCTACTGACTCAATTGAGCGGTGCATTGGCATTGTACACGATCAGCCCATTATCTGCAGCACCACAGGTTGCTGAATCTTTAGGCACAGTTATCGACTGGGCCTCGCATGAACTTACCGACCCATATCAGCAACAGTACATGAAAATGGCGGCAACCAGTAGCACGATCGACTGGGCAAATGAAGAGGTGCCGGATGCCGGTGGGTCACTACTTGACTTGAGTGCTGATGCGACTGAAATATTTAAACTAACCTTGCAAGCAGCAGAAGTCGCTAAAGGTATTAGAGAAATTGCCAAAGCAGTACCGACCGTTGTCGATGTTCTTCGTCAATCAGATTCAGTTGTAACGGACGTTGATCCAAATACTGTTTCCGGTGTCGGTGATCTCCGAAATGCTGGCTATACAGCCCTCGCGGGCTTGGCTGTGAGTACAACTGTGGATACAATTGGGAACATCGCTGAAGTACAGGCGAAAAGTGCGGCGCTTGGCGGCGGAAGTGCAGGTGCTCGTCGACCAATTCTGAATGAGATTATAAGCCTCGAGAATCGAATTCAGGAGTACCGAATCGGGACTGCGGGAATCCTTCGGATACAGGCACTCCGACAAGTTGATTATCAACTAGAAGCGGCTGCATGGGAGGGTATCAGTACCCTCTATCAAAACCTCTCCGACGGGCTACTCGGCCCTGGATACGACGCAGTCTTCGGTGCAGATGACTTCGCAAAAAGAGCGGCGCAAAATGCTGAGTCCTGGCGAAATCTCAGCCATTACACGATGAAGGGTACAGGTGAACATCTCAGACGGGGACTTGATCACTACGAGAAATCACTCAACAAAGCGGAATTCGGTGAGCAAACTGCAATAAGATATCAATGACAGACCAGAACCGTCCAGATACTGAGGAGAGTTCCACTGGTCAGATGGCAGACCGTCAGCAGTCGAAGGCCTCACAACCAGTTCAGGAACTGATATCAGATAATAAAGCATTTCTCTCACGCCGGCGTACCCTTGGTGGACTGCTCGTTGTTATTGGAGTTGCAGGCTGGACATTTCGTGAGCAGTTGCCCGGTTATCGTGACCAGATTGTGACTGATGAGGGCGAAGTTGGTCCATCTCCGTGGGAAAAAGAACAGCAACTGCGTGAAGCGAGGCAGAATCAAAGATTAACACTGGTACCGTCTTTTGGGTACGAGCCTGTGACCGAGCAAACAGACGATGCTACTGTCCCAGTCAGTAGAATATCTGCTGCTCCGAACGCATCTGGAAACGGTGATCGGATAAGGTGTACTGTCGCATCGGGATTTACCGACGAATTCATTGAATTGCTAGTCGCATTGTGGGCAAACCCGGACCAAAAGAGAAATCAATATGAGACATCAGTCGGTGGATCTTCCCTTGAATTCGAAGTGATTCCAGGCGACAACATCTGGATTGGGATAGCAATCCAGCCAGCAGAGCAAACAAATAGGGACCATCCGTCTTTAGCTAAGCTCAGAACGTCGTGACAGTGGCGGCTTTTCGGGACTTCTTTTCGACAGGAATGAGGAGGCAACGGCTGTGTACACTGAAGCCTCCTCAGACGTAATTGAACAGCGGCTTACTAACCTCCTTCCTCTGAAGCGCTCGAAGACCACGCCGAGGCTGTCGGCGTGGTCGAGCGTGAAGGAAAACTTCAGATACCGCCTCTCGTCTGGTCATTCGCGTTCGGCTTCGCCACCGGCGAGAGCCGAACGCTGGCTGCCTTCCGGCGGAGTTACAATGCAACTGCTGACGAGACGCTTTCTCCTGGCGGTTACTACCAACGGCTGACACCAAATCTCGCGACGTATCTCCGCGACCTCGTCGAGGCCAGACTCGACGAGGTCGCTGTTCCTCACACTGTAACGGATGAGTTCGAACGATTCAGAGACGTGATGATCAGCGACGGGACGATTGTTCGACTCAATGAACTTCTCTCCGACGAGTTCCAAGCTCGCAAGAAGGACCAAGCTGGAGCCCGGCTCCACTTGGTCCACAACGTCACCGACCAAACAATCGATCAGTTCAGCATCACGGATGAAAAAGCGCACGACAGCACTGAGTTTGACACAGGATCGTGGCTCGAAGGTCGGTTAGCACTGCTTGATCTAGCGTATTTCAAGTACCGCCGATTCGCGCTGATTGATGAGAACGACGGGTACTTCGTAAGTCGTCTGAAAGAGAGTGCAAACCCGGTGATAACGGAGGAACTACGGGAATGGCGTGGCGACGCCATTCCCTTGAAGGGAAGCAAGTCTTCGACGTTGTTGACGATCTCTACCGGAAGTACATCGACGTAGAGGTGGAGGTGGAGTTTGACCGTCGCGAGTACGCGGGAGAACAGTCACAAGATACGAAACAGTTCCGTGTCGTCGGCGTCCGCAACGAGGACGCCGACGACTACCACCTCTATATCACGAATCTCTCGCGAGAGGAGTTCTTGCCGGAAGATATCGCAACGATGTACCAATCCAGGTGGGCAGTTGAACTGTTATTTCGTGAACTCAAGACGCAGTACAGATTGGACGAGTTCGACACGACAAAACCGCATATCGTGGAAATCCTGATCTACGCCGCGTTGTTGTCACTGGTAGTGAGCAGAGAGTTGCTCTCGTTGGTAATGGAACACGCAGAGGACAGTGCTGTGTTTCCACCGGAACGCTGGGCGGCGACCTTCCGGTCGCACGCCCAGCTCATCCTCGATCGGCTCCGTCAGTTCCTCGGGTACTCACCGCCACCGCTGTTGGATCGGCTAATCGAAGATGCCCAAAAAATCCATCAGCAGCGTCTCGTGCTTCAGGAACGACTGGCTACCGGTATCCAGCCAAGAACCGCAGAGGTGGCTTAGCTAAAGACGGATGACAAATAGGGACATTGTGCACACTGTTCGTGGTGTGAATGAACAAACAGTTGTTGATTTGATTGAAACGTATGATTCGTTCTAAAGTCGGGTTAGGCTGTTCTGTTTAGTAAAAATATCGTCGAGAGTTCATACTTCCTCACCTCCAGTGAGAAGCATCTTGATTCGCCTTCATCGAGGTGGGAAGTAGTTAGGTAAGATCTGAGATAATGAAGGAAAAAAGGTATTATGTGCAAAACTGTCACCCCTCACTGGGTTCCAGTTGCGCCCCCGGTCACCAACAGCATTCTTTTCGAATGTAACTCCCTCTCAATTAATATAGGTATTTATTATGTAGGATAATTTTGACCTCATAGCTCACAGTTAGACAGTTCTGTCAGGTTATGACTATTGTTGCCTACACCATACACAACGAAACCCTGAGAATGATAATATATTTATAATTCTGACTAGAATACAAATAATATTGAAAACGATCAATAGGATTTATTTTATATACCTATTGAAATATCAGGTATGGCAACATCAGAACCCGACCGAGTTGTTGAAGAGCTCACTCGACCAGTTGTGAAACTACTTCTTGCCCTAATTGGTTTATTCGTTCTACGATTTATTGTCGTTCGACTGCCGGGGTTGGAGACCCAGATACCAGGTGGAACTGCAATTACGTTTGCAACGCTGGCTGCTGCGGTCATTACACTCGTAATGATTGCTATCATTGTAAATTTCGGTCGTGAGTTGGAACCACGTCTTAACCGGGTACTTTCTGGACCAGCCGAAGTAGTTTCGGACATGTCCGAAGCAGTGAAACAAATTGTGTTTCTCGTAGCAATCTTTATCGCGTACGATGGAATGACCGGTGTTGCTCTGCCATTCTTAATACCTGATCCTGGACCCTGGGTGTACGATATATTCTTCCTTCTGGTTGCTTTAGTTCCAACAGTTATCATTGCGCAGCGGATATTTGGAAACATAGATGAAATCACAGATATACTAACCCAACAAGTTAAATCCGTAACTGTAGATAAAACTACTTGCCCATCGTGCTCTGCCTCAGTCCGTGCAAGTCTAGATTTCTGTCCAGAGTGCGGAGAGACCCTTCCTGATCAAAAGAAGGCTGTTGAACATGACGAAGACAGTTCTGTGTCCATTTGTCCAGAATGTAGCGCTGATGTGGAAGAGAATGCGGCGTTTTGTGGATCTTGTGGTACCGAAATAGCCACTGGAGGCCAAACTACAGCAAATGAGGGGCAAACTACAGCAAATCCTAGTAATCCGGACTGAAGATGAACTTTAACCGGAGCCGCCGGAATATACTGCAGGGTATTACAGGTTTGGGGCTTCTCCCGTTATTGGAACTGCAAGACAATACGTTTGAATCCCAACAGAATAAAGAGGTAGACAGTGGATCATCGTTGCCACCGCTGGCCTGGGAGTGGACTGGCGACGTGTCGAATCGTAACCAAGTCATCCATGACCTCGTTGAAACACAGGATGGTGCTATCGCCTGCGCTGGGATGGAAGGTAACGATTCAGGAGTACAAGACGTTCTATTGCAGAAAATAGACTCTTCCGGCGAACCGATTTGGGGTCGCACGTTTGGCGCCGATCAGAACGATGCAGCTCTCGGCGTTGTCGAGTCGGATAATGGATCGCTTGTGCTCTGTGGGGGATCGATGTCCGAGGGTTCGAATCTTATGGACACGACAGTCTGGCTGGCCGGTGCCGACGGTACCCTTGAGCGATCCGTGTCACTCGGGAGACCGGGGACGAACGATGCAGCCCATGCGATAACTCCCGGCGTTTCCAGTGGGTTTCCTGGGGGAGCTCACTACCTCGGTGGGGCCTTCGGTGACGGCGTAGGACGACTGGTCAAGATCGATGATGACGGCTTTGAAGAGTGGTCAACGACGATGGAAGACGGGTCTGCGGGTGAAATCTACGACGTTGCGACAACTGGTGACAGCAAGTATGCATTCGTGGGTACACGAGCCGGTGAGGATGATGAAGGACACGCGTGGCTAGGGGTTGTCGACCGTGACGGCGACCTCGAGTGGAGTAAAACGTACGGTGCGTCCGGCAGCAGGATCGGATACAGTCTGATCGAAACCGACGATGGCGGTTTTGCATTCGCGGGTACGACCCAGCCACCTGGACAGGATGAACCTCGAGCATGGGTCGTGAAAGTTGACCTTCGCGGCGATGTTGAATGGGAACGGACCTACGGGGGAACCGGACACGACGCGCTGGTATCGATCAACAAGGCGATGGATGAGGGCTACATCCTCGGCGGATGGACAGAAGATAAGGACGATGGGGACGTGGGTTGGCTACTCCATATTCATACTGATGGCGAACTGTAGGAGAGCAAACCTACGGTGACAGTGGTCGCGACCGATTCAATAAGGTTGTCAAGATCGGCCAAGGATATTCGATAGGTGGGTTCACGACGGGTACGCAGCAACCCAACCGCTTGGGTAGCCAAAGCTGGTGAGGAATCTGATTCCGTAGACATCGCAATAACGAGAGAAAAAACGACGGTCAAATCGCCAGTTACTGTACAGGTAACAGACCCAGATGAAAATGAGTACGAATATCGATGGCGGGTTGTCGATATGCCCTCCGGAAGTTCACCAGGATTGCTACATGGTGAGAACGAGGCGGAGACACCGAACGGAGAATTTGTGCCAGGTATTGGTGTGATAAAAAATAAAGAGACGAAAGAGAAAACGCATGCAGTACTCCGGCCCGACGTACCCGGCACCTATACGCTCGAAATTGAAATCAGGAATGCGGACGGATCAGTAGTTAATCGTGATCAAATCGAGATTTCTGTCGACTCGGATTGGCTGACGCATGACAAGATGGATGATGGAGAATACCCAGGGTTCGCAGTTGATGGTATCGAAACCGCTTCGGAACTTGCTGAAGCCTACGCGCCTGTCTATCATTTTCATAGTGATGAAAAGTACTTCCCGACCCGGTTTGAAGCGTTCGTCGAGAATTCCGAACTTCGCTTCCGGACGACTCCGGAAACATCAATCACCGCCACTACTGTCGTCCCAAATAAACAGAGAATTGAAGACATCACGCTCCTCACCCTCGGTGACGAAACACTCGATCCAGACTACGAAATCACGAACCAAGCGAACGAACTGTTTTTGAAGAGTGGTCAGACAGATAATCCAGAACAGGCCTATCAAAACTATCAGAAGGAGTATCCCCCTACAATCCACGCGAGTGTGACTGGGACGGAATACGACGGAGAAGAGTACGTTGCGTTAACGTACTGGGCATTCTATCTGTTTGATCCAAAGAAAGGAGACGTGACAACGGATACTACCGATGCGATTAAGAGTCTAACTGACACCGATGCGATTAAGAGTGTATTAGCGGCACACGCCTCTGATCTCGAAACGGTGACGATTTTGTTCGATCAAACCGGACCGCAATGGGTTGCGGCCGCCCAACACTACAGTGGAGAGTTCATGCGGTGGCAAAAGGTTGCACACCAGGCCAAGGAAGGACCATTAGATGTGTATCCCGCGAAGGGAGCATTCATCATTCCTCGTTAATACGCAAAGTGACAAGTACGAAGGAAATATTCCCGGTCAATACCGGTGGCTTCCTAAATGGCAATATCATCTTTATGTGTCAGATGCTGCTATTTCTGAAATAAATATCAAACCAACAGACACACTTGGTCCGGTCGGTGGCTTCTTTGGCGATGAAACGGGAAGTGCTACGACTTGGTCTTTCGAAGATGGTGACTACGACCCTCGTTATGCTCTCGGATTCTGAGGGCGAAGACTGGCGAGATTTTGCAGGTAAATTCAAATCTGAGGGAGTCCAGAAGGAGGACCATTCCCTCATCAACGTTCTAAGAGATGGAATGATCCCGGTCAGTGGTTCCCCAACCACATGCTACCCGAACACGATGTACTTTCAGCAGGGGGAGGTCTGTCTAAAATTATAGATTATGTAACAAGAACGAGTTCGTTCGTGACTGATGAAAACAATAGAATTACATCGTTTGAAATAAGCAATTTCAAAAATCCCGGCGTAAAACCACACACATTCTATGTTACTGGCGAAATCACTACTTCCGGTTCTAATGATACGTCCCCCAGTGCAACAGAAACGAGGACTCAAGCTCCAATACTTGAATTCGAGGAGCCACTTGGCTGGAATGAGGATACCAGTATTACGATTCCACTCGAACAGTTGCCAGCAGAGGGAGAAATTTCGATCGATCTATCAATCCGAACCTATCCGGAACGCATCGTGAGCAATCTGAATACAAGCGATCAAGATACCATCCTCACCGTGAGCAAATCAACTGTTTTGGATCTTCCGAATATATCGGTTAGCTTCCCAAATATTGTCAGTGCCTTGGATAAGCAGGAGAACGAACCTGAAATCACGCCTCTCAGTAATCACGGGGGCGATGGTCGTAAAAATCAACACGAAGCCCAAGATTCTCATTCATTTTCCGGTCAAGAAAGAGTTGTCACGCCAGGTGACGATATCAAATCGAATCTAACAGTCACAAATGAAGGTGATACGCCTGAATCACTCTTGATAACGCTACTGATCGAAGAGACCCCAGGATCGCCTGTCGTTGATTGGCCGATTGATTCGAAAGAGGTCTCAATTGGACCAGGCGAATCCCAGGAAGTCACGCTATCCTGGGAGGTAACCGAGGAAATTCCGGAGGGGACGTACGATATGGTTACCGAGGTGTGGCTTGAAACCGACCCAGACAACCTGACAACACAGCTCAATAGCAAGCGCGACTCGAATGCGTTCGCTGTTGAAAAGCCAATGGGGGAATTAGATGTAACCTCCACGCCAGAGGAAGCGATGGTGACAGTGGATGGTGAAATATTAGGAGTAACGCCATTGAACGCAGACCTCCCCATTGGGACCTACGAAATAGCAGTCATAAACGAGGAGTATGAACCTGTGTGGGATGAGGTCTCGATCGATGCTGGCGAGACGACTGTCGTCTCGTTTGAGTTGCACCCTCTTGAGGAAGAAAAATCCTCCACAGACGTCGATAGCGGATCAGATGATGGCGGGACTGATGATGAGGATGCACTTCTTGATGAGATCAGATCACATCTCGATGTCGTAGTAGTGAGTGCGCTCGCTGGATTCGGTAGCGCCGGATATCTTATAAAACGACGGCTCACTTCCGAGGAAAATAACGAAAACAACCAATAGTAATTATGAAAAGAAGAACGTATCTGAAACGATCGGCAACAGTTCCAGTTTTACCAACCATTCCGATGGGAAAACGATCCGGCTCCGTACCGTTACAGACCTCGGGAGACGACGAGACCGGAACGTACCACGATATCGATTCGTCCGCGTTCCCCACTAACGTGACGGTCGGATGGATCAGCGATCGGTTCATCCAACTCAACGAAACGGACGCGCCGGTTGTCGGCCACGAAATCTCGTCCACGGCACTGGTGATGGAAGTCGCGGAAACGCTTGAAGAGTTCGATGTGCTCAAAACAGGTTTCGACTGGGATGAATTCGATTACACTGGTGCGGATGCGTTTTCACAGTTGTTCGCACCCCACGCATGGCCACTGCACGGATCCGTCACTCTCCCCGATGGCTTCTTCAACACTCATGTCATTGCGTGGGTAACCGGGATTCACGACGACTACTATAGCCCTGACATCGACGAAGGGGAAACCGAAGCTGGAGCTATTCCGTCCGATCGGTTGTTCTACGATCTTTACGGTCATGCTCCGTTCATGTTCGCTGTTATACCCGCAGTGGAGACGCCGGAGCCAGGGAGTGTGATCGATTTCGATGCGACTGTTCGGCATACGAACGGGGATGATAGTCATCTCGAAACTGCCCCAGATGGTGGGTATCTGGATATTGGAACCACCGAAACCAAAGACACCCTCCGGACTCCTGATACGGAGTGGGATCGTAACGCTGCAGCCGTTTTCACTGGTCTGCAACAACACCCACAGCCGCGGTTAACGACATCGGTCAATGCGCAGAGTACGAAGATGATCTATTACGCCCCACTGGTGGATCAGTCGTCACAAAACGGGGGAGGGTATCTGACTCGACAGTCTCCTCTGACGACGTCGTACGGCGACACAAATTACAGAGCGAGGAACACGATATTCTCGTCGGTGGAACGCTTTCGCATTCGTGGGATGATGACGGACAATTAGACACGACTGGTCCGGTGAATGTCGCCATTGTTGTCGATACGTCCGGAAGTATGAGCGAGCGTGACGCCGGTATGACTCGCAGCGACGGAACGCCAATGTCCCGCATAGAAGCCCTGCGAGAGAGTTTGGTTCCAGTCATGGATCTGATTGAAGAAGACTATCAAACGAGTCTCGTCGAATTCAACTCGAGTGCTAATGTTGTACACCCTTTGACGGAAGTTGACAATGTTGCACGGAGTGAATTGAAAGGAAGTGTACGAGGGCTTGTAGCAGGGGGAGGGACAACGATAGGGGGTGGAATGCGACTCGGAATGGAAACGATTGCGGATGAATCGGGTGAGAAAACGATGATACTCCTTTCTGACGGCAAAGAAAACGAACCCCCATACGTTGACAACGTATTACCGGAAATTCGAAATGCCGGTATCAAAGTATTTACTATTGGTATTGGAGCGGACATCGATGAACAGCAGCTAAAATATATCGCCGATCAAACTGGAGGGGACGTCGAAATTGACCCAAATATCGAGGAACTGAGACGATTCTACTTCGAATTGGCGGAGGACGCGCAGAACCGTCAGACCCTTTCGAGTGCCGAAGAGAGGCTTGATCAAGGGGACCGTATCGAAGACGACTGCAAGGTTGACAGTAGTTGCGAAGATGCCCAATTTTCGCTGTCATACGAGGGAAGCGATATGAATCTGATAGTAGTGGATCCGAATGGAAACGAGATAGTGGAGCGCGGGGACGTAGCTCACCGTGAAGGTGGGGCTCACGAAGTTTGGTCAGTCAAAGATCCCGAACCGGGTCAATGGAATTACGAGGTTGAGGTAATCCAGGTCGATGCTCCCCAGGAGACGCTCACACAAGCAACTGCGGATTCAACCGTGGACGGCGAGCTTTTCGTATCTGATGACTTGTACGAAGCGACAGGGCTTCTCCGGATTCAACTTCTGGTTTCCGAAGGTTTCGAACGATATGTGGGCGCCAATGCACATGCTGAAATTACCCCGCCATCTGGTGCGAATGACGATATAATTGAACTCTCGCTGGACGACAATGGTTCCGGACCAGATGATATCACAAACGATGGCATATACTCGGGTTACTTCCACCCGACAGAAATTGGAGAGTACGAATTCAAAACAATTGTAGAAGGTGGTGAATATGAAGAACTCAAGCGCGAATTCATTGATCATGTTAGTGTATCCACTGTTATCGATTCTCCTGCTAAACCATACCAGTCTGAAGCTTCGTATTTTGATATAATCCAAGAGTATGGTCCACTTGCGGGAGCTCTCATACTAATGGCAGGTGTAATGTATACCGTTTTACGATGGTTGGAACCAACAAATGAATCGGTGTAAGGAGTAATTCTGATTGTACGTGTTACCCCCGAGAATTCTACGGTCGGTACAGCGTAATTTCGTGAAACCATCTCATTGTCGCGGACAACTCGTTTGAGTTCGGCGTATGGATTGCGTCCCTGCTGGCAACTATACGCTGTCGGAACATTTGGATGTGGCCGTTGCTCATCCAACCAAGCTGACGCTGATCGCTGACACTGACAAAAAGACTGATCGTATCGATGCCAAAGAGTTAGCTCGGATGGTTCGGCTTGATGCAGTGCCAGAAAGGTACGTCCCGCCAGAACAGATCAGGGAAGCCTGCGCACTCGTGCGCGGGCGACAGAAGTTGGTCGAGAACCGAACCAATTTTGCGAACAAGGTACACGGTCTCCTTTCCGAACACGGGATCACTGAAGATATCAAGCCGCTGAGTGTCTCGGGGCGAGAGTCCCTGCGGGACCTCTCGCTCCCGACGCCGTGGGACGAGTTACTCACGTCGTATCTGGAGATAATCGAAACCCTCACCGATGAGATTGACCGGCTTGAAGCTGCAATCGAAGACCGCGCTGGGTCTCTGCGCGAGACCCAGCTGCTCATGTCGATTCCTGGCGTGAGCTACTATTCGGCGCTGATGATCTACGCATAGGTTGGCGAGGTGGATCGGTTTGACCGAGACAAAGAAGTGGTGAGCTACGCTGGATTGAACCCAGTGATCCGCGAGTCCGGCGACTCGCGGATCAAGGGTGGGATTTCGAAACGAGGATCACGCCAATTACGTTGGATCCTCGTCCAGTGTGCACGTACAGCTGTCCATACCTGTGAAGATGCGTATTTGAGCCGATTCTACGATCGGTTAGCGGGAAAGAAAGGGTCGCAGAAAGCAATTGTTGCGACGGCTCGGAAACTGCTCGTCTCTATCTACCACATGCTTGATCGAGAGGAGGTGTATGATCCACCAGGTGTAAGTAG
Organism: Halovalidus salilacus; assembly: GCF_031852275.1. Lineage (GTDB taxonomy): Archaea > Halobacteriota > Halobacteria > Halobacteriales > Natrialbaceae > Halovalidus > Halovalidus salilacus. The sequence continues at coordinate 17,196 of NZ_CP134701.1, forward strand.
CTGAGCACCGCCGAGCGGCGGCGCTCGCAGGCCGGGTCGTAGGCCGCACCAGCCACAGCTACAGCACAAGATGTCTTCCGCCTGCCACAGTCTCAGGATTGTATCGGGTCGTGGTATTGTGGTTCTCGTACCTATCCTCAGTACAGCCTTGTTTCATGGTAACAATTATGTCGCTCACGGTGGTTTATTTAGGTAGCAGAATTTCCATAGGTAAAGACGGATGATCCCCGACCAAAGTAAGCATTTGGCGTGTGAGTATCCACCGTTGACACTGGACACTTCACGCGGCAGAAAGTGGTTGATATATGCTTTGAGGATGCCCGTATTCATACTCCGACTCTCTCAGTCGAACAACTAATTACTGCCCCCAAGGTTTCACAGAATTCCACCTGGTGGTAGTTCTGCAGAATGATCTACTGGATACGATCTCTGTATGTAGCAGCGATTCCGAGCAGGTTTTAAGAATTGCAACAGGGCCGATATATCTATCACGAGGATGTCAGAGCAAACGGACAGAGAGACACGCCAGTTATCGGACGTGAACGACCGGCGGGCTGACTCAGTATACTGTACTCCAATATCGCTAGTTGTCCACTCTGGCTCAAGGGACCAGTTGCTAACAAATAGCGGTCAGAATGAAGCGACTGAATCATTCGTGTAATTCAAACTGTCTGCTAATATATAGAGTGCGTTGGCGTTTAACAGTTCATTTTATTTGAAAACGTACGCAGAACCTGCAAACCTTCCGTTTGGGTCCTCGTCAGCCACTGCTCCAATGAGTGCGGCGGAACCGTCGCTTGCCAGTGACGCCGAGAAGCCGAACCCATCGCCTTGATCGCCGTCATTGGCAGTGAGTTTGGCTACCTGTTGCCATTGACCTCCTGTGTCTTTGAAGACATACGCTGACCCTGCCTGCTCGCCGTTTGGGTCCTCGTCACGCGCTGCTCCAATGAGTGCGGCGGAACCGTCACTTGCCAGTGACACCGAATAGCCAAACGCATCGCCTTGATCGCCGTCATTGGCAGTAAGTTTGGCTACCTGTTGCCAGTTTCCACCAGTTTCCTCAAAGACGTACGCCGCCCCATTTTCGTCGATGCGGGCTCCAATGAGTGCGGCGGAACCGTCGCTTGCCAGTGACACCGAATAGCCAACTGGGAATTCCAACCCTTCAGAAGTTTCACTCTCAGCGGTAATTCTGGCTCCCTGTTGCCAGCTTCCACCAGTTTCCTCAAAGATGTACGCCGCCCCATTCCCGTCGTCGCGGGCTCCAACAAGTGCCACGGCACCATTGGATGCTATCGATACCCCCCCACCGTATCTATCATATGTGTTTCCCCCATCAGGTGTGAGATCTGTTATCTGTTGCCAGTTTCCATCTTTTTCTTCGAACACGACTGGTGAACCTATGACAGTCCCAACGATAGCTGTGGTGCCGTCAGCAGCTATAGACGTTGAGCAGCCAAATTCATTATTCTGCCTACCGTTCTCATCAGTAAGTTTGGAAACTTGTTCAAACGAAGAGAATTGAATAGCATCTGAGCCATCACCATTATTTTCATCTCCATCTTCATTTCTATCATCCTCATTGGCGGGAGAGTCCTCTTCTACATCAGTGTCGTCACTTTCCAAAGCGCCACACCCAGCCATTCCAACTGTTCCAACACCTGCAACTATTGCGAGAAGCCTCCGTCTCTGTGATGAAACCATAAAAGGAACTGTCTTTCTCTGTATGTAGTTATTATAAGTATAATCAAGTATTCAATTATTATAACATGCGCCCGCATTGGTCTTTAGTTAGATTTTACACCTCGGTTGTATAGTCGCTAGTTGTCCACTCTCTTGATCGCGGCGGCAGCAAGAGTTCGGTCTGACACGGTAAGGTCGCTGATACGAGACGAAATACACTTCTGACGCCACGGATCGTCAAGAGAAAAAGTCATAAATCTGGTTGGTCTCGGCTGTAGTCGTCGTTCAGACCAATTTCCGAAGACAGCTGTGGCTGTTCGCCAGCCTCGCTTCGCCTGAAGCGAGGCGACTCAGCCGAGTCCGTGTTCGTATCCTGCTGGCAGTCCTTCTCCGTTCGTCCGATACTCCTCTTTCCAGCTGAGTTCGTCGTCTAACACCCGTTCGATCCCGTGCAGAAACGCATCACCAAACGCGAATGTTTTCGGGAGTGCTCGCCCGCCACGCCGTGGTCGGGCGAGCACGGCCCACTGTAACACGAGCCACAACTGCTCTAACAGAAACCCCACGTAGAACAACCGGATTGTCGTCGATGGCGTTGTTGTCAGGGCGCGCGCTTCTCGGAACTTCTCGTAGCTCTTCTCTATCCGTGACCGCTTGTTGTAGGTCGTAGCGACTTGCGCGGGCGTGCGGTCTTCCAGACCGTATGCCGCGTATCCTGTCGCTTTCACACCAGACTTTCCGCGGTCACCGTTCTGATAGGTGACGTTCACCGCCAGTGGATACGTCTGTTCGTGCTCCTTCCCTTCGCAAATCGTCTCTTCGGTCATGTGTGACGCGGTCTTGGAGAGTTTCTCCCGGAGCGAGTCTTTCCGGGTTATGACCGGAAAGACTGGCGGTGCTGTCTCCCGAAGAACACCGATTAACTCCCCGACAAAGGCGTCTCTGTCCATGAGGATCTGGTCGGTCTCGAACGGGTATGTCTCGACGCGGGCGAGCACACGCTCGACCGCGTCGGCCTTGCTGTCCTCACCGTCAACTGGTTCAACCGCCAGTGTGAGTGGCTTTCCCTGTGCGATGACGAACGCAGTACAGTACCGGTGACACTTCGTGGTTCCGTCCCGTGCGTCCATTCTCCTGAACTCATCTTCGTCGTCTGGATGACCGTGGAACGGATTGTCCATGAAGTCCAGACAGATGGTTCTCGACCCGCCGCGGTCGAGAACCGTCATCGCCACCAGTGCGAGGACATCGTTGACAGCATCAAGCATCGGCTCTTTCTCCAAGGTGTGCAACCAGTCCATCACTGGCTCGCGGTTTGGCGTGTCCTCAGTGTTCGTCGTAACACCGTTGACTGAGGTTGTGTCAACAGCAGCTCGTAAGACGACTTCCATGATCTCCTCGGAATCGAGGCCGGAGCCCTCGATTCCTTCCATCGGTATCAGCTCAGGCAACTCCATGCTAAGAGACTTCAACTGCCTGTTCGAAATGTACTCGTCCGGATCTGTGAGGATGCGTTTGAGTCTTGGGAACTCCATCACACACAGGAATCCGGACAGCGGCTGAATCAGGCGACTGATTCAGTCGCGTCATTCTGATCACTACGTGTCAGTAACTGGTCCTTTGAGCCAGAGTGGACAACTAGAATATCTGCTATTCGACGACTTCTTCGTCGGCTTCGTCGTTCCCGCCACGGAATTTTTTCAGCGTTACAATTCCAACCACGACAGCTACTGCGGCAAGGATTCCTTTCTTTAGTTTTCCCATGTACCTCTCTCGCTCACGTAAATCAAATAGTCTTCTGATTTATTTACGGACTAGCAGTCGTCTACTGTTGGCCAGAACTCTTGACACCAACGAACAGTTTCAGAGTCGGAAGACGTAGGCGAGAACTTGTACTGAAATGGCGCTCTTTATTCAGTACCAGCGATCAGTCCCATCGAAAATCACACAGAAGGGACTGATGGTGGCGGGTTCCACAATGTTGTTGACAACGATGGTGCCTTCGAAAGCGACACTGTACAGGAGGAAGGGTCCGAATTCGAGTATACATTCGACAGTGAGGGCGTGTATAAATACGTCTGTACGCCACACGAAGTAATCGGGATGAAAGGCGTCGTCGTTGTCAGCTGAAACAAGAAGGCGACTCCACGAAAATCCCGCTGAAATCCCTGAAGTGTGATGTTATCATAGAGTCCTGAATGTCGATCCCTCCCATGCACTATCAAGGACGGTAACGTGACAGACGATCCGATAACTAGTCGAAGAGTGCGTCGCCTCGCTCTTTCACCCGCCGAGTTCGCTCTTCGCTGTAGGATTCGTGGGTCGTCTCGATACTCTTGTGTCGAAGGGCGTCCTGAGCGAGTTCGGCCTGTTCTTGATAGAGGGTGTCTCCGAGTCCACGCCGTGCGCCGTGTGGTTTGAGTGGCTCGGCAAACTCGTACTGTGAATCTGCACAAAGGCGTTTCAAAATCCGCCGGACACCATCGGTACCGAGTGACGGCGGACAGGATCCGTTGTCTCGGAGATCATCCCACACGGTGTCTGGTGAAGTCTCGACATCAGCAGGCAACTCGCCATAGAGTGTCGGGAGGTGCATTGTCGGCAGTACCGGCCAGTCATCGGTCGGCGGATCGAGCAGTTGCTTCCAGCGCCGGAGCGGTTCGATCGCCGGTTCGAACAGTGGTGCCTCTTCCCACTCGCGGCTCTTCCCGTAGACGAAGATGATCCCATCGTTGAGATCCAGATCTGTCCAGCCCACTCCGTTGCGTTTCTCATCCTCACTGACGGCTGCGATTTCTGCACCACGACACCCGCTGTAGGCCAGCAAATAGACAAGTGCACGATCACGGTAGGCTTTGAAGCGGTCCCTATCCCGATTGCCCGCACTGTCAAGCACTTCATCGACGACCTGGTCCGTCGTTGCACAGATCGCGTCGCGTTCTCGCTCACTCCAGAACTGTCGGTCGGGTTCGCTTGATACGTCGGGCAGTGGCTCGGTCGCTGTCTCTGTTCTGGCAGGGTTGCGGTCGAGATACTGGTCGCGAACAGCCCACCCGAGCCAGGCAGCCACGTAGTCGTAATACTGCGTCACCGTGCTGCCAGCAGTGATCTCCGAGTCCTCGTCATCTAAGCACGCTCGCAATGCCCGGGCAAACTGGCGGAGGTCATAGCTGTCGATTGCCTCGACTGTTTCGACGCCACGCTCTCGGCGCAACCATTCGGCGAAGAGCCGCAGTACGTGTGCGTTGTTACGTTTGTACTTCCCTGAGTCGAGATCAGCCAGTCGATCCTGGATTGCTGCCTCGAGGACATCATCCCTGGGGGTAGCATCGAACTGAGTGGGCTGCACCATTCGTGCTGACCCGACGGCGGCGGGTGACTAATAACCACTCGGTCTTACTGAACTAAGCACGAGTGGCTACACACACCACGTTTCCCGAGAAAACCGCCAGACAGCAGTCTGATCACTATTCTATAAACCATAGAACGCTATAGCCAATTACCGCGAATTTTTGACCTTTCTAAAAGGTCATAATTGAATATCAGAACGGGGGACTATCAGACGGAAACTTTGAGACACCGATTACATGCGATTACGAGGGTGGTTGCCGTGACTGGTGGCAGTAGTCGGTCTTCTACCATGGACCGCTCGGAAATCCTCGGATATAGCAGAAATAATTCAGTACTCAGTAGATATATATCTGTACAGATGCTAAGATAATTACGGAGACAGCACACATGGATCTCACTGATATTCCAGACGATGCGTATGCCGGCGACGAATCCCCGCCAGATCTCAACGAACTGGAGTCCCCCGATTCACTGCTCACGGGAGGGCCGATCCGCGAGCGCATCCTTGCTGTCGTTACCGGACTGCGAACCCCAACGAAGGTGTCCGAAATCGCTGAGCTTGCTGACTGCGATACCGAAACTGCCCGAAGCTATCTCGAGTGGTTCCACGAGATGGGACTGGTTCATTCCCACGACGGTCCCCCAGTCAGATACGAACGCAACGAGGCGTACTTCCAGTGGCGACGTATCAACCACATCCGTGAACAATACTCCGAGCAGGAGATTGTCGAGGCACTCTCGGACACCATTGACCGCATCGACGAGTACAGATCCCAGTTCGACACAGACGATCCCGACAATGTCTCTCTCGTCGAAGCAAGCCAAGATATGCCAACCGAAGACGCCTGGGAGGGGCTTTCCGAATGGAAAACCCTCAAACGCAGAGCTGCTCTCCTTGACGCGGCGCGGCGTGACAGCCCAGTCTCGGGGAGCACTCCTCGTGGAATCGATGCCTGACTCTCCGTCCGACCCGCCTCGGACGGGCCCGGTTGATACAGAACTGCTTGATCAGATTGCTGCATACCTTTCTAGAACTGCTCGGTTTGATGATGTTCAGTCGCGTCCCGCATATGCGCCCACCACTGTCGTCGCAGACTACAATCTTGGTTACTTTCCTGGCGGGGTTGCGCGTGCGTCTCTTCGAATCCGGTGGTTCGAAACCGACGACTTCAGCATCCACTACTCCGAGCAATACCAGACAAACGATTCTTGGGAATGTCGCTGGGATCGTCACCCAAACGATCATAACACTCGCGAACACGTCCATCCGCCTCCGGATGCACGGACACCGGGCGAGGACACTGACTATCCAAACGAGTGGCGGGAGGTTCTTGCCACCATACTCACCCATCTTGACGAACGGATCGAGGCATTCTGGACCGAGTAGTTCTCACCAGTACAGGGAGTACTCACAACATTTCCGCAATGATCTCTAACCGGGATTGCGGACGCTGGGGGGGTGGGTGCCGAGGTCTTACCAAACATTTGTTTGCTTCTAAATTCTATTGTTTGGTAAGAAAATGACAGCACTTACTGAAGCGGTATCCTGAGATCCAAGAGGCGTATTTTTCCGGCGGTGGGTTCCGGAAGGTTGGGTACTACGTGAGGACAACGGGAGTGGTGTCGGAGGGAGTGATTGAACGGTATATCGAGGGGACAGAACACTGCTTTCTCCCTCTTGCACGGCAACTCTGATGGATTTCTGATAAGCAACACATTTCGCCAGTAACATCTTGACCTGTACTAAGCGCTGGCCACTCCGTAAGACCCTTTCTATGACAGGCTTGCTTCACTTGCAATGGTGGTGTGTGGCTCCTGTATTTGAGACGATACTGGAACCTTGCAGCTATTATATTAGTCTCTCCAAAGACGGCTCACTCATCTTCGTCTGAGGGAGGCCGTTCAGACAACCGGTCGAACCGACTCTGGGCTGATTCGCGTCGTTCCTCTGTTTTGCTCGCATTGTAGGTCGCACCATGTAATTCTCCGTCCTGCACTTCGACTGTGAGCACGGCATCGGCGTGCTGCCCATCCTCGGGCAACGCTGCTGGGTCGACAAGCAGTTCGTAGGCGTCCGCCCCATCCTCTTCGAGGAGCACGGCTGCGAGGCCGTCTTCGATCCGGTCGACAACAGCCGTGTACGCTCCGTCGGGGATCATGAGTACTCCTCCATCAGCACACGTTCTCCTTCACTGGTCCTGACAATAACGGTATCGCCGCCATTGTTCCAGACTGGACTGCCGGCATCCCAGTACAGTTCTGTCTCGGTGTCAGTCCCACTGCCGGTCCGTACCGTCACCGATGCCCCGGGTTCGAGTGTGAATTCAGTCGGGAACGTGTACTGCTTCCCGACTTCGTCTTCGACTGTCCAGCTGCCCAGTGCCAACGCTTCATCACCGGTGTTCTCGAAAACAATGTACTCGTCATTGAGATTCTCCTGATCGTCGCCCGCTGCATCGGCGTGGATTGTCTGGATCGCAAGCTCTCCACCAGTATCCGTGTCGCTGTCGTCGTCGGTGTCAGCGTCAGTGTTGGTGTCCGTCGTGTCTGTCGTGTCCTCGATCGGGCCGGCACCGATCTGCTCGCGTTCACTCACCTCCCCGTTCGTGCCCGGTTCGATTGGGTCGCCATCGAACAGCGACAGCGGGTCAGTTGGCGCTGACTGCTGTGTCCGGATCGAGACACCCTCACCATTCGAGACAAAGACCACGTCGCCATGTGTCGCCGTCCAGTAGGTCGTGATCGACCGGTCGGCGAAAATCTGGAGGACTTCATCGTGAGGGTGGCCGTACTGGGAGTCATAAGCACTCGAAATGACCGCTACCTGTGGATCCGCCGCGTCTACCAATGCATCGCTACTGGAACTGCTGCTGCCGTGATGGCCCGCCTTGTAGATCGTCGAATTGAGCGCGGAACCATACTCTTCAACCAGATACGACTCCTGTTGCTCCTCAGCATCGCCGGTATAGAGGAAACTCGTCTGTCCGTATGCAAACCGCAGGACAATACTGTTCTCGTTGCGATCCTCACCACTGAGATACTCTTCCGGTGGGCCAAGCACATCTACGTCGACGTCCTCGAACGGAATGGAATCTCTTTCCTGAGTCCTGAACAACTGGACGTTATATTCCTCGACAGCATCGAGGTACTCATTGTAGGTGTTGGTACTGGCAGGAATCCCTGGATCGTAGACTGTGCCAACACCATCCGCTTCAGTTTCGTAATACTCGATGATAACGGCGTTCCCGCCGATGTGATCGGCGTCATTATGCGAGGTGACGAGATAGTCGATCCGGTCGATATCATGACGTTGTAGGTAGGAGAGGACATGCTCGCCGTTATCGTTGAAATGGCCAGTATCGATGAGCATCGTCTCACCGGTTGGTCCGACAACCAACGTCGCGGCGGACTGGCCGACATTGATATTATGGACAGCCAGTGTACCATTCGCCTCGAACTCGCTGAGTGAGTCATCCTGTTCGATATCTGTTGGGGCATCTTCTCCGCCAGCATCGGATAACGTTGCGCATCCAGACAGAATAACCAGGATTGCCAGTAGGATAAGTGCGAGCGAGCGAGACAGCTTCATACCCGACGATTGGGAGCCGGCGGTATAGATGCAGGGGTGTCAGCGCGTTCCCAACTTGACACTCAAATGACTCCAGCGCTTGCGAACTGACCGCTGAGAGTTATACCAAACCTCGTATATTTTCTAGAAGCGGTGCAAGATAGAGCGCACGTATTCAGCATCAGACTATTTGAATCAGGACTATAGTCAAGTAACTCCAGCCACCACTCGACATAGGAAAAAGTATGTCGTCGACACTCCCGATCCCGGTAGACATCACACTCTCAGACGTTGAATACGTCGTCTCGGACTTGCATCTAAACCACCAGAACATCATTGAGTACTGTCGCAACGACAAGTTCGACGCGACGCAGTCAGGTCTCGATGACATGAACTGGCACCTGCTGGCGGAGTGGAACCGTCATGTCGGGTCCGATGAGACAGTCGTCTTTGTCGGTGATTTCGCCTGGTTTATCGATCAGGATCCGATCACGCAGCGGAAGGTCGATAATCTCTGGGATGCCTTGGCCGGCGAGAAGGTGTTTGTCCGAGGGGACCACGACCATGTGGTTCCCACGAGCGCTGAGACGGTCGTCTATTCGGCGGAGATACAGCGTGAAGAACGAACGTACTTCGTCAGTCACTTTCCGGGTGATACACCTGAGTCCCTACCTGGAAAGGGCATGCCAGACGACTTTAAGCAGGTACTTCCCGACGCATTCGCTGATCGACTGGAGTGTTGGCGGATCCACGGTCATCACCACAACAACTGGCCGGACCTGTACCCGCTCGTCAATCCCGACCGGCAGACGGTCAACTGCTCTGTCGAACTGACTGACTACAGGCCACTTTCTATGGACATGATTGACGAATTTGTAGCACACAATGAGTGGAAACAATCTCTGTGACGACTAGATTCAAACTGAATAAACTAAATGACGACTGACTGCTGCATAGACACTGACGGCACAGAACAAAGGGGGGGTTCGTGAGAACACATAGTCAGATTATCACCAGTCAATCTGACCCCCACAGATCAAGAGCCGAAATATTCCCGACTATAATTCCACAGAATTGAGATTTCCGTCACAGAACCCCCTCTTCTTTCTCTATCCCGCTGATTTTTCCCGCTTCGCCTCCGATTCGACGAATCGTGAGGCTCGCTTCAGATTTGTGCCGATAGCTTTCGCTATGGACGCATTCTTTACCTTGATCGTCCCTGTGAACCGTGTTTTCTCTCCATCCTGGTGATACACCTCGTTGACCAGCGACTCAGCTCCGGCACGTAAGTTCAGAAACTCCTCTTCTGCCGGATCGTCGAACCGCTTGCGTCAATGCGCAAGCTCTAATTTCCGTTCGTAGAATCCGTAGCTATAGAACCGCTGTTGTTCCTGCACGAAACACTCCTCTTTGTGCGGACACCCTTCGCAGAAGTCGCTGTTCATCCGTCCTGAAATACGACCACTCTCCTCCTTGTACCGTTGTTCGAATGGTTCGTGTCCTGCCGGACACGCAACCATTCTGTGACCATCCCACTCTGCATCGGCCAGCGATAACTTCTCATCAGGAGGTCGAGTACCAGTCAACCCGGTGAAGTGCTGCGTGATCCCCTGATCACTGCAGCACGCCTCTACCTCTTTGTGCGTGTAGCCACCGTCCACGAGCAGGTCAGTTAAACCAGTTTCTGTGGGGAGTGTTGGGATATCTTTTGCCAACATGTCACCGTCATCTGTGTTATTCGTATCCACGCGAACGGTTGTGATGAGTCGAAACGGATTGTCGCCACCGCAGGTTTCAGCGACATTGGCTTTGTATCCACAAGAGGACGTTCCCTTCTTGCGTCGGTACGTTGCTTCGACATCGTGAGGATTCTGCATCGAACCACTACCGACCTTGTCGGGCTCTTTCAGCCCGACGCGGTCTTGCTTGGTCTCGTCTTCGCCAGTATTCACTGTGTCCTCATCTCTCTGTTCTCGTTGTTCGGTGTCTCCACTGGTGCTGAAGCTTCTGATTGGTTCCCAGCCCGGTGACGAGTCACCGGGCGACTCTTCGGTCTTTTCGTCTCCAGATGGCTCAGCTTCTTCGAGTTCTGCAATGCGATAACATTGCTCGTCAAGAACCTGTTGCAGATGGTCGAAACTCTCCAAGCCAGCGTATTTTGGGTCACTCTCGAATCGCTCAACGAGCCACGCAGTGTGCTCGATGAGCGTTTCCATGGTTGAGTCAACCTCATCTGGTTCCAATTCGTAGGACAACTCCAAATTCTCCGTGCTGGCAAACTCGTCGATTCCAGCGGGCAATTCGCGGACGATCTCGTCGAAAGGATCGTCCACGAAGTTGTGAACGACCTTGGCGATGAGATCAATCCGGGAGAGATGCTTGATGTTTGCCTCAATGAACGTCGAATCCATCCGCTGCGTACTCCCGTCGATATCAAACTCTTCTTGCAGGTGGTTGCGGTGGTCTTCAAAGACCTCGTGTAGCAAATCTTCACCAGTCTCTTCTTCGTGTTCCATCAGCCGATTTCGGAAGTTAGTAAACGTCTTCGTACAGATGTTGTCGCCGAGAGTTTCCTTCCCGAGCGCGTTCCGGACGCAGAAATTAAACAGATACGCATCTTCGAGCTGGTCATCAGAGAGGCCGAGCAAATGCTTGATTATCTCCAACGATACCAGTTCGTTGACTGGCTTGTTCGGACGGCTATACCCGTCGTGGTATAGCCGTTCGAACTTCGTTTCATCAATCTGAGTAAAAACATGTTCGTAGAAGTGGGTAGACCAGTGGTTCTGTAATTTCTTCTTTACACAGGGTTGTAGGTCTTTAACAGGCGAAAAAAGTGTCTGCTGTTCATGCTCATTATGTTGTTTAAACACGTTATCAACCAGCCTATTGATTTATTGGTCTGCTGAAGTAAATAACTTACGTACATTATTTTAAAATGTTATACGATAAATATTTGAAATAGTTCAGTCACTCATCGGCTACCCTTTCTACGGTGCCGTCAGACACTCTGCATGGTACGGCAATTCTGATGGATTGTTGAAAGGCAGACTATCTCGATGCGTTCACGACCGTTCTCAGCAACCATCGCCTGAATCGTATCAGGTGAATATAGGATGAGTGGCTCCTGAGTACGTCGCACCGCCTAATCCAAAATAGCCAATTAAAGAGTTATTGACGCCTAGTAGAAAGTATTGCCAAATTCCCGGGGCTATCTCTTACAAATTCGATCCATATCTCGGTTTGGACGAGGGGACTTGAGAGTATCAACAACGTCAAAAAGTTCGTCCACCGACTCTCTATAGACACGACAGAGTCTCGAAATGGCAGACCGCATCGTCGATCAGCGTGGCGGCGTGTGCGACCAGTGCGGAACAGCGTATCAGTCACTCTCACAGCACTGGTCGCGGAGCCAGTCCTGTGAGTATCGGTCGTTATCTGGCCACCAGCGCGAGATCGTTCGCGGCTTGTTACTCGGCGACGGCTCTCTCGAAGCGAATGACCTTGCATATCTTCGGTGTGCGTCGAAACGGCTGGAACACCTGCAGTGGGTGTCTGACGAACTTGGCTGGCTTGCTCGCGGCGTCACCTACGATTCGAGCGACACCTACCGTCTCCGGACGATGAGCCATCCCAATCTCGGTCGGTACTGGACGTGGATGGAAGCGCCGTCGACGGGCTATTCGCTGACACCGACAGCAGCGCGTGTCTGGTACGCCTGCGATGGCACGCTCACCTTCGGCGGGTCAAGCGACGTGCCACAGGTCGTATTCACCGCGACGGCTGACGCCAAGCGAGCGGCGATCAGACAGTTGCTTGCCCAGCGCGGGTTCCAACCAATGGAGTGGCAGCGACGTGTTGCACTCCCCCGCGAGAAAACGAAGCCGTGGCTCAAATGGCTCGGTGAACCAACTCCCGGAAGCGAGTACAAGTGGTGTACCGACGAAACAACGTATCGTCAACTGCGGTGAGACGCGAAATCCTCGTTTGACGGACTGCCAGACAAGGCGAATACAGTCGAGAAGAGCATCGCAACTGCCTCGGCGTCCAGCCCCGGGCATCCGACTCGCAATTCTGTGAACACGGGATCATTCTGAACGAGTCGTGATCAGAACAGACACATTCCCGTCCGTCCACATGATCTTACATGGGAAAAACCGTTGACGAGCTGCGAAACGAAATCAGAGTCTCGACGGATCGGTTCGAGCGCGAGATTGCAGCCTCATTTACGAAGGAGGACCTTGCAGCGATTTGCGAAACTGTCGGGTATGAGATCAACCATGATCCGTTGCCTCCGAAGCCGCAAATGCGAGCCGGCATTCTGTCCGAGATTGGTGTCCGTGGTGACGATGAGACCACCGAGACTGGCCGCCCATTTCGGAAGGCAGAACTCAAATCGATTGCAAATGCTCTCAACGAGTAGGACACTACATCAGTACTTCTCTGAGCTATGAGCCCGCAGAGTTTTTCTCTGTATGTTGGGACCTTCGGTTGTGTGTTTTCTGGACCCACCTTATGTAACATTGATACTCTCTGTAGTCCCGTCTATGCTACATAAGGCGATGACACAACCAGAACCCCCAGCGTCTCTCTCAAAGTACCTTGCAAAGGGGTCCCGAAACAGGATGTGGACACGCTTCGCGATATCCGCGAGTACGTCGATGCTCTGATCGCGCCAGCGGCGCTGCAGCCGATTTGCACGGGCCGTATCTGTACCGGTACTATCGTGATGGCGGCGAATTGACCTCAGAGTATCTCGGGAAGCCGTGAAGATCTTATTTAATTTTGCACCTTAATTCCATGTCTCCTCACATAAGGAATTGCTTTGCTCGGCCTGCTGCAACGACCATAATACCGATTGTCTCTATGTCGAATTTGGAATAAAAACACAACAAGATTGGCTCCTACGGGTGATCGATGGAAGGTAGATACGTGACGATCTAATCTTAATTGGAGACTATCGCAATCCTAACTCGTCAACGCACTCTGTAAACTCCTCGCCGTCCATCTCCTCAATCGTCGAAATTCCGTGCTGTATCACCACTGGATAGTAGTGCTTCTGCTTCCGGATTTGCCAGTCACATTCGTACTCGAACCGCTGGTACTCTCCGTCGAACGCATTGAGCTGGTCAAGATCGTCACTGTCTGGCACGTATACCATCCGACCGGTCCAATCTTCTTTTGGATTAACTGTATTATCTGGATTATCTGGATTTTCTGAACTAGTTGAGTTATCTGTATTATCCAGATTATCTGTGTTATCTGTATCAAATCGACTAGCCAATTTTTCAGCAGCCTCGTCACGGTCGGTCATGCGAGATCACCTTTGTTGTCGATTAGGTAGGTTGCAAGCCGCCGCAACTCATCTTCCTGATCGCACTCCTCGTCATGGCCGAATATCGAGACGCCTTCATTGAACGCTCGCTTCACAGCCGCGCGATTACGGAACTCGAAGATTGGGACATGCTCGCCAAATGCCTGTTCGAACCACTGCAACATCTCTTTCTGCTCACCATCAAGCGGGTAATCGATGTTAGAAACTACGATTGCCTCTTCATTGATGTCCACGCTAAAGTTCGATTCTAGCGTCTCTATTTGTTTGAACAGAATATCGATCGCGCGAATACTGGTATCCTCTGCTTCGGCTGGAATGATTAGATTCTGGCACGCCAGCAGCGCATTGTCGGTGAGATGCCCCAGTGATGGCGGTGCATCGACAATAACGAAGTCGTAGCCCTCTAAGCCTTCCATCAGCGTCGAGAGTTTTCCCGACCCTTCATACTCGTCACGAGCTCCTGCTCCAGTTGGAACATATCGATTGTCGCTGGTACAATATCAAACTCCTCGTGAGACAGTATCAAATCTCCGAGAGAGTGACTGCCTGGCGAAAGCATCGCGCTGTACTGGTTCGGCTCATCGGCGGTGTATGCGTCGTCGAAACCAACACCCATCGTCAGATAGCCTTGGGGATCACAGTCCCAAAGTAGTACGTCCTGACCTGATCGTTCAACGCGCCGCCAATGTTGATTGCATCAGTTGTCTTCCCGACGCCACCCTTTTGATTCGATACAGCTAGTTTTGACAGATTATCTGTGTTATCCGGCATAGTTTGCTTATACAGTATATCCAGATAATCTGGATAATCACTATTAAAACTACGTCAGACAAGGGGTAAACAGACTATCTTTCCTTATATTCGGCTAATAGTTAGAGAGATATCAGGAGGCCTCCGATGAGTTCTGACAGGAGATCGCGACAGGACGGTTCGATGTTGTGATAATTTACGAAAAATCCTGGAGGTATCAGTTGGATACGACTGAGATTTACGTCGACAACCTTGGTTTTCAACAGACGACCTTGCCTTCCAGCCACTCGCGATCAATGACCTGATTCTCAATCAGGATGTGACGGGGAAGGTTATCTTCACTGCAGGACGGGCAGACGCCAAGCAGTGAGGTTTCTGAGCAGCATTATGCTTTGAACCTCCTAGAAAGCACTATGGGGTAAACAGGGGGAGATTCGGGGGAGGGTGTGACTGAGGGCCTGAAACATCGCCCTCTACCAAAACCGGAGCACTGGCACCACAAATAGGTCAGGCAACCATAGTGAAAGTAGAAATTGCCAGAATGGAATAAGAACAGAACATGGAATACACTTATTCCATATCGCTTGGAATTCACTTGATAAATGTCTGGAGTTGAGATGAGAAGCAGTGATCTCGACTTATCCGAGATCCGTGAAATACTGGTAGAATCACTTGGCGACTCCGTCAAGTGGCACAGTAACATTGAAAACAAACCACTTGAGCTCCATCTAAAGGATCCGCTCCCCTCGAAAGTCAGACTATACCTGGTGAATCTGGTTCCCTCCGGACGAGCAGAGGAGTTCAAGGTCAATGTCCGTCTTCCCAGCCACGAAGGAGGAAAAGAGGACCATGCTGCTCCTGACCGGTCAGGAGGATATCTCACGATGCTCGGTGGATATCACGAGCATCACGAAGTCTTCGCGTTTTGGGACGATGACCTCCACGAAGAGTACGGATCTGTATCACCTCTCCAAGTCCAAGCTGAAACGATTGGTAAGGCTATGTCCGAAGGCCTGGCAACGCAACAACGGGCTACGGCAGGTCTTGGCGGTGAAACAGTTATCGTAGCTGAACCGGCCCGGGTAGCAGAAGCCCTCCAAATGCGCGACCGTCTAATTCAGATCCGCAGCCTTCTGAACACGCATCTCCCAGAAGGGTGGCGGGAGAACGGTTCAAGAGCTCAGACCATTGAGAGAGTGGTAGACGTATTCCTTGAGAACACTCCTCGAGATGTACCTACGACAGAACGTAGAGAGAAAGCACAGGAAATTGTAGCTGAAGAGCTCGATATCACGGTAGGAACAGTTGAAGGCAAATTCCGGGGAGATCTGTGGGAGGACAGAGAACAACCCAGTGAAGGGTACCAGAAAGGGTATGTTGATCCAATACTGGAAGAGATTGAGACAGAATGGAGAGACGACCGGGAAAACGAAATTGAGGACTTGCTGGATGAAGAAGGGCCGGGCCACCCTCTCTCGAACTATATCCGGGAAAATGAATCCTCAATCTCTATCTATACTTACTCCGCATCACCGGAACACTGGCTTACATCCGCCAGATACAACGCGATTCCTTTTGCGGACAACGACCAAGATCGCTACGATGAGCTCTCATTTGGAGATGTTATCTTGTTTTATTCGGAGGCAGAACCGGTTTCTGAGGAACTAGAGGAACAACCTGCTGGCCTGATCGGTGCTGCCATAATCGGTGACAAGTATACGAAAGAAGAGGACTGGTGGTGGAAGGAATACGAGGACGATGAAGATCTTCCATTAGTCGCAGCGTTTGATCGTGTGTTCTACACCGGTGCAATCGATGATCTTGATTTTGACCTTGACAACCCGATAACGGAGAAGGAGGATTCGGAGCTTAGAGAAGATCTGGGTTTGCTGACTGCAGGCCTTCTTGATATTTCCACGGCGCACAGTATCTGTCACGACGCTCTCGATGAGCGAATGCCTGTAGAAGATACCTTAGCCCACTTCACCGACATAGATGGCTCCAGTGAAGTAATCCGGCCACTGCACTGATCGCAGAGATGGCTTCTGACCTCCGAGAAGCGCCATCAATCAATATTCACACCGAGTTCTCCGGGTCAATAGATGATGATCTGCTTGAAGGCCTGCATTTTCCTGATGGAGAGCAGGAGATACTTGATCAAATCGAGGCAGCGCTGCACGCCGGAAAAAACGTTATTCTGACAGGACCGCCGGGAACAGGGAAGACGGAGGTAGCTCAGCGAGTCACCAACAAGCTTGCTCAGAAGTATCCGTGGATGTATTCGGACTCGGAGATGACGACTGCAACCTCTGACTGGTCTACCTTCGACACGGTCGGCGGATATATGCCGGACCAAGATGAAGAAACAGATGGGAACCTGTCGTTTTCGTCAGGAATCGTTCTGAACCGGTACAAGGACAGGCAGACGGAAAAACAGGTGAATGAACCCTTAGTGATCGACGAGCTCAACCGGGCAGATATCGACAAGGCATTCGGCCAGCTTTTCACTGTTCTCTCAGGTCAGTCAGTCCAACTACCGTACACAAAGGACAACGAAGAGGTAGAGATCACATCTGCCAACGCGCTTGGCGGTCTTCCGAGATCTCACCAGTACGTCGTTCCTGAGTCATGGGTTATCTTTGCTACAATGAACACCTATGACAAGACCTCATTGTATGAGATGAGCTACGCCTTCATGCGGCGTTTCTCGTTTATCCCCATCGACGTGCCAGAGCTTCCAGAGGCAGACGACCCAGATGAGGAAGACAAACTGCTGGAGCTGATGAACGAATATCTGTCCTCTTGGGATGGAATAGATGCAGAAGATAAGGAACTGGTAGCAGTCGCTCGTGTCTGGAGGAACACCAACAACCCCGTCGATTCACGGGCAATAGGCCCTGCAATCGTACAAGACATTCTCAGCACGATAACGCAGTACCCTGGATCGGATACAGACTTAGAGACTCGTCTTACCAACGCGGTGATCAGCTACATCTTCCCTCAGCTAGAAGGTGTCCCAGAGCGGCGGAAAATCGTCAACAGCATCAAGGCCTCTCCAGAGGTTACTGAGGAGAAGATCAAGGAGGCAGGGAGAGAAATCCTCCAGATCAACTTCGAGGACGATGAATAGAGAAGCAATTATCGACCAACTCAGCCAGGATATCATTTCCTACGTGATGGCTGGGTCGTTCGAAGAGCATCAAGTTGCTCGTGAAATAAAGCCTGAAGATCTCGACGAACGGTTCGAGGACTACAGACTATTACTTGATCTGCACTTCATTCTGAAGAGTGACGTCGTCAATTTCGTTAGAGAGCTCCCGAAACGTCTGAGAAGCATAAGTACTGAAACGAAAACGGTCTCCCGTACACGGAGAGGAACTGTCGACGGCCATATCAACTGGGGTGCAACGATGAAGAAGCGGTACTCTCAGAACCCCGCAGACACATCGCTGTTCGTCTGTGATAACCGATCTGAGGACTACGATACGCCGGAAAACCTGGTTTTGAAGCGGTTGATATCGATCATCTACGAAACGATAGACCAGGCAGAGGAGTACATTAAGCAGGAGTATGGCTGGGCGCAGGATACGTGGCGGGGAGAAGAGGAGTTGATTGATGAGTTGAAGCAGATCGTCGAGCGGAACGTCCATGTCCGCAGGATTCGCTCTCCTGAGACATACGAACCAACAGAGAGGATGATGATTGCGGCAGAAAGCTCCCGACAACCTATCTACCAGGAAGCTGCTGCTCTGCTCCGTACACGAGCAAAGCTGTTAGATGGGGATCATGGGGAGATCAAGGATCTGCTCAACAATACGGCGATCACACCCGATGATGACGAAACGCTGTTCGAACTGTACGTGCTCTTCCGTTTTGTCTCTGTCTTAGAATCTGTCCGTGATCAGCAGGCTCAGTTCAAGCCGATACAGGCGGGGAGAAATGAGATAGCAAAGTTCGCTGGTAAACCCGAATTGGTGCTCTATTACGATCAAGCAGCCACGGATCGTGATCTCTCCTTCGTCACAGAGGAGGACGTTAGTGGCCGCTCTCTGTCGCGGAGTGAAAAGGTGCAGGAGGTAGCTCACGATATCTCATCCCAGTACTTTGGCAAAGAGTTTCAGAACTACACGAATCGTCCTGATGTCATCGTTTTAGAGATACGCGATCCATCGACCCAAACGTACGAATACCTCATCACCGAGGTCAAAAATAGTACAAATACAGGTACTATCAGGACTGGGATCAAGGAAGCGCTTGAATATTTGGCTTTCCTCCGTGTCGACGATGAGTTTGTGTTTGGAGATACAGTTGATGAGGATTATTTCGGAAGTGGATGGAACGGGCTGCTGGTGATCCAAGATCTTGAGGAAGAGACTGCCTCACTTGATGAGCAGTCCGATGCTGAAATCAAGATTCTGCAGGCCTCAGAACTGGAGAGGGGATTAAAGGAAGTGCTTGTGAAAGCTGATCTGAACGCAGAATAGACGAGTTCTACTCGTCGTCGTTGAGGGCGTCCAGCGTGGTTTGCTGGGTGTCATCGATTTCGAATTTCCCGGCTTCATCGGATCGTAGTTGAGTATGAGACGCTCCGTGACCTCGGTTGAACGGGTCTCGTCGTCGTGCTGCTTGTTCATGAACTGTGAACGGCCCTTCTCCACGATGATGTGGTCTTGCAGGCCTTCTGGGACTCGCTGATAGGAGACTGCCCACTTGCCTTCGGTTTCGGTCAGGGTGTTGACGAATCGTTCGTGGTCAAAGTCGCCTTCGTGTCGGTAGAGGGCGTCTCCCTCATCCAGATAGGGGGGATCGCAGTAAAAGAACGTATCCTCGCTGTCGTACCGGTCGATCACCTCAGCGTAATCAAGGTTCTCGATCTGAACGTTCTTGAATCGGTCTGCAAATTCGTGGAGTTTCTCCGTGGCGTTTCTCAGTTTGCGAGCCTTGTTTCTCTGATGAGCACCCGCAAACCCGGAAGCTGTCCGGTATTTTGAAGCGTACTGAGAGTACCGAAGGTAGAAGAACCGACCTGCACGTTCTATCGGGTCGTCAGGCCTTTCGCCGGAGTAGAAGTCGTCTTTCCAGTCCTGATGCTGTTCCCTTGCGTACGGCGTCAGGTTCAGCCACTCGACGAGCTCTTGTTCCCTCTCCCGCAGTACCTCAAAGAACTGAACCAGATCCCCGTCTAGGTCATTGTAGACTTCGGTATGGCTCTCAGGCTTATTCACTAAGACAGCACCGCTACCGCCAAAGACCTCCACGTAGCATTTGTGCTCCGGGAAGTGCTCGATGATCCAGGGAGCAAGATAGGATTTGCCTCCCGGGAACGGAAACACAGACTCTGTCACGACCAGAGCGTAGACGACGATTGATTATAATACTTCCTTCATCTCTATCCTGAGCTACGAGGTAACGTTGAGATTGCTTGAGTACCATCCAGGCCCGACCTGCTCAAGACTTCCACGGAAAATCCTGTTCAGCCCTATTCTTTCGTCGCCGTCAGATAGTATAGGCTCATCCCAGTACTCCACGTTGTCGACCACGAACTGCACCCGTGGATTATTCGCCAGCAGAAAGTTCACGCGCTCGGAAAGGATATTGTGGATAAATTCACTGAGTTCTTCAGGATCCTCTGTACCTCGAAGATAGCTGTCCAGACCGTAAACCGCGATATCGTAAGGCAAATCATCCATATCGTCGACACAACGGAGAAACTCGACTATACTCATACGTTCATCAAACTCGTCACCGTCGTCTAAGGCCTCTTCTCCGACGACGTGGTAGCCGATTTCGAAGTTCATCAGATTCTAGCAGACTGTAATCTACAGATGGTATAAAAGTAATCGGAAATAACGCCTTTATTGCCTGATTTCTCAGCGGAAGTCCTCTATCTCCAGTTGGGTGTCCGATTGCTTCTTTACGTATTCCGCGATATCATCGTAGTCATCGTCTCCTTCGATTTCTGAAAGCCTGTGAAGTGCGTTAATCGCTCCTTCATCAGTCCACTTTCCGAACTGCTTGGTCAATTGGTCGGTCTCGAAGAGATAGTACAGGTAGTGGGCTTTGTCAATCGACAGTGGGTCGTTCTTGTTTTCCAAGCGGTCAGCCCGTTCAAGCGGATCTAGGACGACCAAGTCGTCCCCCTGCTGGTCCAGCAGATCTTCGTGGACCAGTTCAGCCACGTCAACACCTCTCTGCCGAAGATCTTTGTTGAGTGCGTTGAACGATAACTCCTCACCTCGGCCCAGTACGTGGGTTAGATAGACTGCACTGAGAGGATCCATTTCCTCGCTCAGAATCTGGAATCGTTCTTCGAGCAGTTGTTCATCGACGATTTCTTTGATTGCATCGACAGCCTCGACCACGTCCATCTGTTCTCCGTCTCGAGTGACGTTCGGGTAGTGTTTCGAGAATATCTCTAAGCATTTCCCCATTGCCACCACGAAGATATCTCCTCCGCTCAGACGGCGACCTGCTTGTTCTAAACGTTCGATCTCATCTTCTGCACGGAAGTAGATATCGTCCTCAAGAGATTTCCAAGAGACCTCCTCAGGATCCTCTTGGCGTTTCCTGCAGACGATGATGGTGTCGTAGTCGACGGTTGCTCTTCCGTGGCGGGTCCCGCCACGGGTCTCACTGTTTACAGGGTAGAGAGCGCTGATGTAGAAGTCGGCATCAAGAACGGATTGAAGCGTTGAACCCCAGGCCTCGGTCTCCTTGTGGTGGAAGGTGAAGGCCATAATACCGTCGTCAGCCAGTTTCCGACGGGATTCGTTGAAGACGTTCGTCAGGGTCTCGATGTAATGGTCCTCGGTTCTCTTATCCTCGACATCTTTCGCCGGATCGACAACGGCCTCGCTCTTCTTTGGCGTACGTTCTCCCTGGAAGTGGTCGTAGGTGTCGCTAAGAACCTGGTGTAGCCAGACGTAGTAGAAGTCCGAGAGCTCGGCATACATCTCGTTGTCGTAGTACGGGGGATCCGTGATGATCGCGTCTACTGATTTGTCTTCGATAGGCAGGTACTCAGAAGTTCCACAGCGTAAGAAGGCATTCCCCTCTTCTCCGAGATCAGAGTTATCATCAACAAGGACGCCCTCTACCGGCGTCTGCATCTGCTTATCCTGAGAATTCCCATCTTCGTCGATGTATTTCTCAACCGGGCTCTGGCACCACTCCTTCGCGGCCTTCGTCTTATCGAACATCCCCTTGAAGGTGCCACGGCCGTAGTCACTGCCCCAGATATTCCCTTCAACAGGTGTGTGACGGGCGATAATCGTGTTATAGTTGTAAATGGGTTCAAGCTTGTTCGCCACGCGGTTGTACATACAGAACATGTTGTTCGACTCCAGCATGGCGGAGAACGTGGTGAGCAGGAACTCTTTCACATTCTGATCTTCGATGTCGTCGATCTCATTGAGGAGCCGGCCCAGCAGCAACAGTTGCCGGTCGTTGAACATCTGGTGGTACTTGTGATAGCCATGGTTCCAGGCACGGTCACTGCTGCCCTGGTACCGTTCCTGCTCCGGGATAGGCAGTTCGGCCCATTCTTCCTCTAACTCCTTGCTAGCGCTCTCGTAGAGCTCTGAGTCGTGGTCAGTGGGATCTTTGTATCCTTTGTCGTCACAGGAATCGCAGTAGTACTCGACCGCATACATCTGGGAGTCCGGTTCCCCGAAGCGTTTCGTGGCATCGATAATCTTACTCCGGACACCGCAATCAGGACAGGTATAGTTCTGGCCAGAAGCAGTTCCTTCCTTGGGCATGAACTTGTTCCCGCAACTGTCGTCCACGCACGTTGTCTCCGTGGTGTGGTCGTCTGTCTGCTGGACGGTCCAACAGTCTGGACAGAGAACGTTCTTGTAGCTGTCGTTGGAGGAACGGGAATTAGCGAAGTAATAGCCCTTGAACAGCGGCACGTCGTGGCCGCAGTTCAGACACTCGATCTCCTTCACCCAGAAGTAGTACATCGCATCCGCCATGTTATCGCAGTCTGGGCACGGTGTCTGGTAGTACTCGAGAATTTCCTCACCGACGGATTCATAGATATCGTCGTAGGCCTCCTGCAGATCATCGATATCTACGGATTCAATCTCCTTTTTAACCGTGAACCAGGCAACAGGGTTCAGGTCACTGCCGATGACGTTACAGCCCATCCGCAGAGCCTCAACAATCGTGGTTCCCCCGCCCATGAACGGGTCGAGAACAGTCTTATCTCCGAAGTCAACGTCTTCAAGATAGTAGTCCCAAAGAGCCTCTGGATTATCCCAGTCGACATTCGGTAGCTCCTCGAAACTCTCCTGACCGTTCTCCTTGATATGGATCTCATCCTCCGCTAGGGGAGTACAGGAGCATGGTACGGAAGACCGATCCCAGACGCCTGGCCCAGTACTTGTGCATCGTATACACAGGCCTGTAGTACCGCTTAGCGTGGCCCTCCTTCGACGCAATTTCGTTTACTTCCTCGATCGGGAACGAAATCTCGATAGGTCGACGACTATTATCCTTACTCATGGTTTACGTTGTTAGTGGCTGACATTGATTCGCGGAGTAACGCATTCAGAGACGCTGAGACCGCCGTGCTGGAAGTTGGAGTACTTCCCTCCTGCAGGCCAGGTGTAGCGTCCGAGAGGCATGTAGTATCCGTCTGCCTCTACGACAAGGCCTTGTTCTACGAGATCGTCGGCATTGACTTCGCCAACACTTTCGAATCTGCCGCTGAAGGTTTCCTGAAGCCGATTCTTCTGTCGATCTGAGATTTGGAAGGTATGGCCGGAGTCCAACCTAGTATATCCGTGGTCCGAGGTGATCACCAAGGAGTCCGTATCCAACTGGTCGATGATGTTACGGAGTGCTGTCTCTGACTTCTCGTACATCTCCTCGATAGAGGTCAATTTTGTCCTTCCTTCCTGAATATTCTCGAGAAGGGCGTCAGGATACCTGCTCCAGATGATTCGCTCGTCACCATCCAGGGATGGTTCTTGGCTTTGGACGCTTGCCGTTTTGTACTCCTTCTTCAGATCGGAGTACCCCACTCGCTCCCGGAAAGGCATAGTCTCTGATGGAACCGTAGAATAGGAGTAACCGACAGAGACCTCGCTGGCTTCATCCTCCAACATCTGTACGAAGAGGGAGGCCTCTCGGACACTCATCGAGTCCATCATAATCAGTGCTCCATCCTCGGGAACGTTCATGGAGGCTTGGTTTACACACCTGTCTGCCAGGACGTCGGTATAGAACTCGCTGTAGACATCAAGTAGCAGGCGTTCATACTCCACCATTTGCGGCTCCCGGTTATAGTGCGAGGCGATATCCTCTCCGATAGGAGTCCAGATGTTCCATACTGCCTCCCAGACCGGATCAACCGGGTCCTCGGCGTCTACCAAACTGGTAAGGACCTCAGTCTTGAACTTCACTTTCGATCACCACCTGAGCGTTTATATGAGTCGCACTTGGCAGTTCTTCTAAGAACTCGATCAGCTCCTCCTTCGACAGATCGTCTAAATCGTAGGATAGATCGATATGTGTTGCAGTGTCCGCGTCTCCGTTGACTCGTGACTCCGCTACACTTCGGAGAACACGAGCGCTGTTCCCCTCTAACTGAACTGTCTTGGTCTCAGTCTGTTTGCTAACCGTTTCTCCTTCATCTCCAGTCCCCGACTCTGTACGACCGACAGTCGTCGTGGATCCACTACTTGTACCGATACTATTTCCAGTCGTAGCTCCTCCCGAACCAGTAGTGCCCGTTTCGGGCTCGGGCTCTGGTTCAGTTTTAGTGTAAACCGACTCATCAAGATTGTCTGGATGATGGATTGTCAGTTCATCGTTGAGATCCGGTAATGGGTCGCCCTTCTGAGTTGCATAGAACTTTGCACGGTCGCTTTCCAAGATGATCTTCTCATCTCGGTAGAGCTGGCCGAGAGCAGAGTAAAACGCACTGTCCTCAAGGATCACTGGCATCCTGCGGAACTGGCGGAAATCATTGAGCATCGAACCTACATTAACCCCGTTCTCTGCATCTTGGACCTCCTCAACTATCTTCTCTCCAATATAGGTCTTATCACGGCCAACCTTGCTCTTCACATCCTTTGCGTCAGGACTGATCGATTTCTTCCTCATCCGAAGGCCTCCACCAGAATCAGTCCACTTGACCCAGCTGCCGTAGTTACCTTCAAGCTCGTTCCGGAGTTCACGGCGTTCGTCTCGGATTATCTTCTCCAGTTCACCTTGCTCATCGTCAACCTTCCCTCTCAGATTTTCAGCGCCAAGCACACGAGCAGCCTTGCCGATCAGGTCATTATCCTGGCGGATCTTCTGGTTGGGCGTGACGAAGAGAACCGTGTTCTGGTAGGTCCGGCCCTCAAAGAAACTGTCCAGTTTCTTCTCCAAAGCACCGTTCGACAAGTAGTCCAGCATCACAACGACCGAGATATCGCGTGAGTCAGAGACATTGTCTTCAGGATAGACTACTACGTCCCCTTTCCAAACATCGTCTCGGACGACTTCTGCCAGCTTCTCTTCGATAGCATTCTTTTCACCCTCTAACACTCGTTCCTGTTCACGGGTTACGAGTGCGGTGAGCTTGGGATCCTCGGTGATGTAGTAATTGTCTTTCTGGCCGTCCCGATCAAGGTAGTGAGCGGTGCCGTACAGGTTCTGGAGGGACATATCTAGCTTCGAAACCGAATTTTTCCCAGGCTTGTACGTCCCCAGCAAGCACTCAGTGACAGAGGCCATCTTAGACCGCTCGTCAAGAGTGTATAGTAGGATAGTTTTCAGCAGTTTCTCCCCGTAGTCGATTTTCTCAACTGAGTCGAGGTCAGATACGTACCGGTTGAACAGTGTCTGGTTGATCCCTCGGAACGCGGCTACTTCGATATCACTGGTAATGATGAGATCCGTTTCCTTGTAGAGCCTTCGCACCGTATCAGCAAGAACGTTCATCGCACCCCGGACGTTCTGACGTTCCTTCCCTCCCTCGTACAAATTGTCGAGCAGATCAAGCAGTTCCGGATGGAATGGATAGGTATCTACCATCCTGTTCTCATACCTTTTTTTCTCCTCAATTTCGATGGGATAGGAATAGTTCTCAAGGTAGTTCTGGACGACATCCCGGACCCTGCTTTCATCTAAGTCGTCTCGTCGAGTTTCGAAGAGACGGTGAAGGATAATCCTCTCTCGGTCGCCGGTGGCGTTCAGGTCAACAGCATAGGGATTCGTCCGGTTGAGGATCCGCTTGAAGTCATCGCTCTTATCAAGAAGTGTGATGAACACAAATAAATCTTCATCAGGGTCATTCGCTACTTCCAGCAGGTTCTGGATGAAGAACTCGTTACGTTCCACCAGCTCTTCGTCCTCCGTGTCACTGAAAGATTCCCACCAGGTCTCGATTTCGTCAAAAAAGATAGCGACCGGTTCATCGGAGCAGAGCTCTTCAATGTGTTCGGTTGTTACATATCGTTTGACATCATCGGAGAGGTCTTCTCTACCAAGATCTTCGAAAATCGGTTCCCAGATGTGGTCTGCGTCCGTTTCGCTGGTAGAAAGGATAGTTGCGTCCGAGGATTCAGGTAAGTGCAGAGGGACGTCCCAGTCTTCCAACCATTCCTGACCGAGATTGGGGCTATTGAATAGATGATATAGTGTTAGCAGGCCGTGTGACTTACCAGCGCCGTAAGGCCCTGTAAGTGTGATTCCTCCTTGGCTGTTCCGTCCTCGTAGTTTGTTGTCTACGTGGTTGAACGCGGTTTCCAATGCGTTCGACGGATAGGTCATCGAAAGCAGACGAGAAGGGTTGTTTTCAAGTCGGTCTTCGGAGCCGCCTACTTTGTGAGCTTGTAGGACTCCCTGAAATCGCCCCTTTTGAACTTCCTCACGGGGAGTCAGAAGCTCGGAGATTGACATGCTCTTATATTCTAACCCTGACCTACTTGATGCTTTTCCAAAGAAAGGCAGACAGAGAAATAGGAAGGTCATGATAGCCAGTTATTTGCGACTTCTCTAAAAATCATACACAAGACAATGCCGGGGATCGTGATTTTCACCGCCGGTCGCCAAGACGCCTACGAGGACTACAAACGCTCCGTCGATGAGGGCCACGCGATCGAGGAACTCAAACCATATCTTTCACCGGAAGATTGTGAAGAGTTGCGCGTGACATCTGAAGACGGGAATGCACACTTGTGGGGGAGTTCTGTCCCCGACAAATGGCAAAACGTTGAGCCAGGAGATATCGCCCTCATCTACCATGACGGTGAATTCGTCACTCGAGGCCAAGTGACACTCCTCCTGGAGAACTACGAGCTAGCCGAGCACCTCTGGAAGAGCACAGTCGACCACGACCGGTGGGATCCAGAGAATCCCTGGAAATACCTGACATTCCTTTCTGATATTGAAGAGGTTGCGGTTAACGTTGAGGCGTTCAACGAACTGGTTGGCTATGATGAAACGTACCGACCACAGGGATTCACACGAGTTGCTGACCATCGGTTGGATCAACTTCGGGAAGAGTACGACTCTGTTGAAACGGCCTTAGCAGAGCTTACTGGGACGGGTGAAAAAGTACATCACGTCGACGAGACAGAGGTCGAAGAAACCCCTGATCTGGCTGACCGTCTCAAAGCTGCAAGTACGAATGGGAATCGAGCTGAAGAGTTTGAGCAACTCGTCGCGAAGGCGTTCACCCGCTTAGGTTGTACGACGAACTGGATTGAAGGTGGAAGCGATACAGATGTCGAAATCCACGCCCCACGACATATCGTAGTTGAAGCCAAGACACGTGGGTCGGGGAAACTCAATACCCTCGAAGCAACCAACGTTGACAAACACCGTCGACAGAAGGATGCTGAACACGCCATCGTTGTCGCTCCAGCATTTTCGCCAAAAGTTATCGAGAATGCTGAGGCGAATGAACTCACGACACTCGCTGTTGATGATCTGATAGCGCTTCTCTAGAGCGGCGACGACAGTATGCGATTCCGCCAGAAGACGTGCTTGAACTTCTGACTCGGCCTGGTCCTTTTCAAGATGACCGGCTCGATCTCTTTGGACGAGCGGATTAACGAGCGGCTCGAGGCTGGTGAGACGATACTGAACGTGATCCGAGCGCTGGAACGGGCAGATAGCCCGGTCGAAAGCGCGGCAGATCTACGTTGGATTATTATCGGTATGGAAGAGCCGAGTGATGTCCCTGACGAGAACGCGATCAACGGAGCGATCAAACTGCTGAGTCATTCGAGTCTTGGCGTGGTTGAGCGTGTTGAGGATGGCTACCAGACAGTTACTAATTACGAAAACGCGGTTGAACTCTTGCAGTCATTGGATAGTATCATACAGTCTGTGAATGAGTAGCAGAATTATTCTAAGCCGTAGCTACAACAAGTTGAGATTATGATAGAGTCTGATTTCATAGGAATATTTTAGGATATTGTGATGTGATAAGTGAGTGTGAACGAATCGGATCTGAAAGGGCAATTAGAGGACATTAAGCAGCAAGTTGAAGACACGGATCGTCTCCCAGTGCCAACGCTGAACATCATCGGTGAAGAACATCTGGAGGCACACTGGCAATCGCTGTTAGTGTATTTTCTGGAGGAGAGTAATCCTCATGGATTCGGGACAGATGTCTTGGTAGCATTTCTGGAGGCGGTGGACGCACATCCGGTACTTCCCAACCAGCGTAATCAGTGGAATTGAATCGCTGAATTAACCATCAGAAAGTGTCTGGATCTGGATGTGTTCAAGATCCCCGATCCAGACAGGTACCTTTCGGCGTCGGACGTGAAAGACATAGCGGAAGAAGTCATTTCTCCACTCCCGTTGCCGGGCGTCGAGGGGAGCCCCCTCGACCCCGGCGACATCTGGCTCGTCGTTATCTTGGCTTGTGTCAACCAGACCTCAGTTTGGGACACCTGCAACGATACCGACGGAACACCGTGCGACGACACCGTTCTGACGTGGTTGCATACCCTCGACCGAGACTGGCTTGAGTTCGTCGCTAATCTCCTGCTCGGACGGCTTGCTATGACGATTCTCGACGCTGATCGGTCGAGAATCGTCTCCATCGATTTCATCGACAACCCTTATCATGGCGAGCACTACGCCAAGGAAGGCGAACTCTGCTCGATGGCTCCCAAAGACGGCACAACCACATGCCACCGCTACTGTACAGCCTACGTCGTCTCCAACGGAAAGCCGGTGACGCTAGCTATGACGTACGTCCGTAACGACGAGGATGAGGCTGACGCGGTCGAGCGCGTGCTCGCCCGCGTCGAGAACTATCCATTCGAGGTCGAACTCCTACTTGCTGATAGCGGCTTCTACAACGAGCGCGTCATCCGCCGCGCTCGTGATATCGCCGCAACGATCGTTCACGTGCCTAAGAAGGGCGAGCGGATGAAGGACAAACTCGATATCCATAAGTCGTACATGACGACCTATCGCATGTACAAGGACTGCGAGCGGGAACTGCGCTTCCCGCTCGCGGTCGCTGTCTCCTATCAGAACGGTGATCGAGGCAAGCACGGCGAGGTTGTTCGTGGCTACGTGGCTTGTGGCGTTACTGATCGCTCAGCGAAGCAGGTCGAACGTCTCTACAGGAAGCGATCAGGTATCGAAACGACCTATCGCTTACTCCGGCAAGCACGCGGGATCACGACGACGCGTGATCCCGTCGTGCGGTTTGCCATCATGCTTGTCGCGGCATTGCTGGAGAACTTGTGGCTGGTTCTCAGGTGGGCGGTCGTCGCCCGCCCGCGGCGGGGCGGGCGCGACCTGCACGAGGAGTTCACGTTCAAGACGTTCTGTGACTGGATTCGTCATGAGCTGGAAGAGGAGTTATGCCGGCGGTGGAAGATCGAAGCGAACGGGGTTGGTGTGCCGGCGTCACAGGCAATGGCCGCGGGCTGACCAGGGTCAGCCCACGGCCTATTCGTTGGGCGGCGAGCGACAGCTGTCGGCAGAGACCGTCGAAGCCCGGGTGAAATCGTCTGTCCGGAGCGGTGAATTGGACTTGTCTCAATCTACGCCGCGGCAGCAACCGAGACTGACCGCCAAATCATACAGAAAGTGACTGTTTCGTGGCGCTCAGGCAGCACTCTCTCGCCTCGTTCGGGAAGTAACGACATCCAAAGACAACTTTCGAGGGCAGGGGACACGATCTTGATCAAGTCGAGATTCAATCGGAAGTACCGACTAGCAACGGTCCAGTCGATCTGCTGCTAAGGCTTGACGACGAATGGTTCATTTGTATCGAACTGAAGGTCAACTCGCCAGAGACAGGCGAACAGACAGCTCGTTACGCGACCGCAACGAGCCTCGGTGATGTTGTGGTGAGCGAATTTGATGGGACAGGCGAGTATCTGTATCTCGCTCCAGAGAACGCCTCAGAACCATCGTCCGATGAATTCGTCGAGATTTCCTGGCGAGAGGTCGTTACCCACCTCGAAGATGTACTCAAGGAAGGACATGGACAGTATCCAGCGAAGAGCACTGCACAACTGGCTGATTTCCTCGATACAATCAAACGAGAACTTAACATGACTAATAGTGACGATATTTCGACTGAGACAGAACTGTACATTGAGCACCATGATATGATCGACCGCCTCAAAGGTGCCTATGAAACAGATAAAAAGACGCTCTTCCGTGATCTCAAGCAAGCGTTTTTCGCTGAGGGTGACGTTGATCCCGAGGAGTGGGAAGTAAACAATCGACCGACGAGATATATCAACTTCTACAAAGCACCCTGGCAGAACCTAGACACTGGGACCAGCATTGAGTACGAACCGCACATTCATCTGAAACGCGATCATCCACGAATCCGACTACGTCTGGATATTGAGCATGGTGACAAACACATGATCCGAGAGGAATTTAAGACTCAGCTGGGAGAGGAACGGCTTCAAGAACTTGAAGCCAACGGTTGGGAGGTCATTGATGGTAGCTATGCCTATCTTGCCAAGTCGGTCCCAATCCATTTCGAGAAATCGAATGAATCAGTGAGAGACGCAGCACATGAGCTCCATCAACTCCGGGAAATTGTCGAGCCCCACATCGAAACGGTTGCGGCCAATCATCAGCCCGACTAAACAGGAGGTTTGAAGACACCAAGAATTATCACACACCTGAATGTGAATTAGCAAACTCGATGTCCATCCCCTCGAAGCCATGACCGTGATTACTGCCTTGCAGGATGTGATTGATGACGCCGTCAACTACGATCCGTTCCTCGAGTACGCCGACGAATGACAGGAGCTCCTAACATCCCACTGGCGATCCCAGCCCCATTGAGCAACACTCCTGCGTCTCGCGCTCACCGTCACTGATCACACAGAAAGGGAGTGCCGTCGGAAAGGATTGGGATTGGAGCCTTGCAGCAGATCAAGTGGCACTCCAAGTGATCGCTCAATTGGAGTTGTCTTAATCACCCGTCAGATATGCGTCTGACTCATTCAGGCTGACTAACGCTAACTCTGCGGCGGCGCGAGATCGAGACGGCGCAGACAGCGGAGTTGCGTGAGTACGTGTATGAACACCACGGCGAGGGATATTCAGACACGAACTCCCTGTGGCAATCAGTCTAGCGACATTTCAACGGTGTCCCGGGCGTGGAGAAGAGTGGACACGGAGACTGGACGTACGCTGGCGACGAGGTTGCACATGAGCACCTGTGCGAGTAAGTCGTCAGCCGCTCTGTGGAAGGCTCACAAACCACTATTTCATATGTTCCGGTTTCGAGTTATTGTCGCGGCGTTGTCGGTCGATTATTCACTGGAAATAGTGGTGTGTGTTCAGTCATCTGGAATTGATGAAACTGGGGTGTATCCTGACCGGCGTCAGATTATTAACCAACAGGGCCAGGGTACGCCTAGTTTTGTTGGTTAATATCGGAATCTTTGGAGACCAGCTGTGTCAGCGTCTATCTCAGTAGCTTTCATGCGAAAATTGGAGTCTGTCTGCTGATTCGTGGCTTGGAAATTGATCAAGAGAAGTCCCGATTGTTCGAGATACCCAGTAATTCAAAGATGACTACTGCACAAGGAGTCGACGACTGATATTTTGTTTCCCGGCCACAATGAGTCCATATGAGCTTCGGTGTCTCGTGGCATACACTATTGGACCATCTTGCGGAACTACCCGATGATGCAACGCTGCTCAGCCCTCTTTCCAACGATCGGATTCAGATTGAGGATATTCAGGAACAACGAGTAATCGTCGAGTTTCTTGATCGTGATATCGACCCAGTGAGGCCACTCCAGCGCGAGCAGTTTGAGACACTCCATCGGCGCATCACCGACAGCGCTGGAGCGTTTGACCTCGACCGACTGCCTCCTGATGCCGATCCGTACCCTGCCGTGTTGAGTATCCATCCCCGGTTCGAAATCGACGAAGACGCAGGAGTTATTCGTGAACATGACGGACCGACCACCAGTCAGTTGCTCGAAATCGAGCAGACAGGTGACGAGAATGACAAAGATATCGACCGGAGTGAACCCGACCTAGAGGTCTATGCCGATTCCTTGCTGTTGATCGACGCCCTAAGAGCGGCACGACCTCGACTCACTAACTGCGTTGGAGACAGAAGCACTCGTCAATCTGTATACGCTGTGTTCAGACGTCCAACGCAATACCGACAGTCTCCGCAAAGAGATTGCAGACGTGCTGCTGAATCGACTGCATCACGACCAACCGGTCAGTGGGCCGTTCGGCTCCGTCCAGCGGACCAGTCGCCAAAACAAGTCGCTGAAAGACGAACAGACCGTCATCGAACGACTTGAACAGGCAGGCGTCGACCGGGAGCAGGTCACCAGTCTCGATCGGAGTAAAGTCGACGACGCCCTCGACGTGACGGAACTCGCCGAATCCGATGTCTACGAGATCGACGAGAGTGAATACGTCCGGAAAGCCGATGTTGACGAACAACAAAAAGAGACGCGACTACAAGGGCTCAAGGACCAACTTGCCGCCAGCGATCACGACGAAGCTGCCGAGTTACGTGGGGAGATCGAGCAGTTAGAATCGCGGATTGAGGAGTTGACCAGCTTCCGTCGTGGCTCAGAGATGGAAGGGTGAGAGACGCTCTTTTGCGGCCCTGTCACGCTTGCTGTCCGGCGAATAACAGCGGAAACAGTGGTGTGTGTCTGTGACTGTGAGTGGGCACTAAGAACAGCGGAACTCACGGGTGGGTGGATCGATCTACCTGGAGCAGTGCGAGACCGGAAGTATAAGAACCAACTCGTTCTTAACCAACGAAATCCAGCGTTGTCTGTCCTTGTTGGTTAATATGCTGACGAGGAAATCGATTGGATTGTATTGAACGGGAGACATGCCGGTTCATTTCGGGATCCGATAACACCCGATTTCGTCGGAGCCACACTCGGGACATTCATTAGCATCCGAAGAGAGGTTCGTCCCGCACTGGCGGCACTCGGTGACCCTCTCTGTGTTCTCAGTGGAGAGCAGCCGAGCAACAAGTGCGCGGACGCTCATGAGTTATCCAATTCTGACGGCTCTGAATTAATTGTTCTGGTTGACTATCCCACGAAAACCCTGCATAGAACGCTACTAACCCACCAAAGTCTTATTTCTGATACCATTCAATGTTCGTGTGGAAGGAACACTGTCACACGCTCCTTCCATCCCCTTTCCATGCCCGACGACACACAGATACTCGGTTGCTGTCCGGATTGCGGTGACCGTATCCCGACTGCGTGGACTCTGGTTGAATACGAGAAGGATGATGGCACAGAAGCGGTCTGGGCCGAGTGTCCGGGGTGTGGGGACGTTGTCGCACCGAAGTGATGCACTCAAACTCTAATCGATGACCTCGGAATCCCTCCGCGAGCAGCCCGGGGATACAATCAAAGAGTGCTGGAACAGCTTAATCGGATTTTTCGATGAAATCGCTCGAACCGATTACCTGAACGGGTCTAGTCAATCCACTGGTACTCGGTTTGCTCCGCCTGTCGGAAATTTCGCTTCTTGATGATAACGTAGTGAGAGAGAACACCAGTACCGTGTCCTACGGTGGATTATGTCCTGCATTGAGTGGTGCATACGAGTCTGTGTGGTAGGCGACCCGCCAGAGTTTGAGGACGGCACGGGTGACCAACGCTTCTGGAGTCTGTCTGATACAAGACGCTTTGACCTCGTCTGGATCTGAACTCGCATCGGGCGGTGGATGATAGTGTTCTAATCCAGGGACATGAACATAGTCTCCTCCGTGAGGGTGCTTTCCCCAGCGGAAATTTATCTCGTCCGTGTCCGTGTAGTGGAACTTGTAATCATCCCGGGTCGTCCACTGAATCTCGATTTTGGCCTCGTCAGCATCACACAGTCCATCGTCGAAAGCAACTTCGAGAGCTGATGGATTGAGATAGTCATTAAGTTCGGGTGTCGCAAGTGGTTCCATCTCCTCGATAATACCACGAACGCTCATCTGTAGCGGTGGATACTTTCTCATGACTGGAGTTCGTAGTCTGCTACAGCATGGTCAGCAGAGAGAGCGTCAGCAAGGTGTTTCTGCCTGACAAAGAGGACTGTTTGGAGTACCTGCGTGATCACCGGTGGCCGAACGGGGTGACGTGTCCGCACTGCGAGAGTGCGGACACGATCAAAGAAGGGAACAACCAGAAAGGGTGCGCAACGCTACCAATGTAAGAACTGTAATAGTATTTTTAATGATCTCACTGAGACTATCTTTGCGGAACATCAGCTTTCCATCCCTGAAATGTTTCACATCATCAGCAAAATGGAAGGGCACACAACCAACGATATCTTTCAAGAACTTGATCGGACATACAAGACAGTCTTGGACTTCGTGCATGAAGTCCAAGACGCCCTGGAGGAAGATCCCGAATTTGCCCTCTACGGTGTCTGTGAAGCTGACGAAGTCTACGTCGTTGCGGGTGAGAAAGGCACCAAGCAGGCGAGTCCGCGCTCGCGCGGACTCAAAAAAAAGGGACGCGGAACCTTCGAGTCAGACAAACCGCCAGTCGTGACACTCGTCCGTCGGAGCGACGGACGAGTTCGGTTCCTCGTTCGCGAGAATCTCGAAGACGTAGACGAAGACATCGTTGAATACGGCGATGAAGACGATCCAGCGATCCTCTGCACAGATCAGTACACCATCTACGATGGAATCGACGAGTACGACGAGATTGATGGCCATCTCGCCATCAATCACGACGACCACTACGTGGTCGGAGATGCTCACACGAACAGCTGTGAGAACCGCCACAGTTTCCTTCGCAACTGGTTGCGAAGGTTCCGAGGTGTCTCAAAACACCACTTACAGGGCTATCTGAACTTCCTCAGCCTCACACTCAACACAGACCAGTGGTTCGAGAAAATCCTAAGTACTGACTTCTACAGATGAGCGTACCACGAATTGTCAGCAGTGCTGGACGGTCCGTGGCCCCACGAAGCGTGTGGATTTCCGCCCGATCAGACGAATCCGACATCGTCAGGCAGGGACGCTATCGTCGGTTGAACGACGGTCGCCGTCGACGAATTGCTCGGCATTTCCGATCGAAAGAGCAGCGTTCGCGAATGCAAGGTTTCGACGGAGTGTTTTCCACTCACGAATCGTCTCTGGATCGATCTCATCCTGTTGGGAACCGGACTCGGTGAGTGCCTGATTCGTCTGATCAACAGCCAACGCTTCGGGTGACTCGACACCGAACGTAGACTGGTACTCGGTGAGCTGCTCACGCATGTCCTGAATTCGAGTGATGAGTTCGTCGGTCGAGACGTGCTCAAGGATGTCGGCAGCCTGCTCAACGACGAGCGATTCGGGTGAGCGGCGATAGAGTGTGCCACCGTGTTCACCGGTCGTCGTCTCGACGAATCCCTCGTCAGAGAGTGTGTTCAGGTGCTTTCGGGCGGTCTTCGGAGCCGTCCGTGCATCATCAGCAACCGACTCAGCAGAGACGGCACTGTACGTATGGCCAATAACGTGACGAATGCGCTCGTAGGGTGTCGTTTCAGATTCCCAGTCCTCTCCGACCGCTTCATTGACATCTGCAAACTCCTCCAGTGGATCTCGATCATTCATATAAAAATCCACGGTGTGTAGGAACATAGTATTTTGGGATGGTACTATATTCCCATCAAGAGAGTTCCTCGTGTATACGCTTTCAAACGTCGATATGTTCGTCGGCCAGCATAACAGATCGGTTGAGCGACAACGGTGGCGAAGACGCTAACCCAGTGGGATCGAGCCACCGACAGAAAACTGCCGAATCAGTACCAACGGGAGACACAGACTGTGTCCCTTGAAGTCCGGAATCACTTCAAAACAGCCATTTCGTTTAACCGCAGAAGTACAGTTATGTAGAATGGCGGAAAGACCGAATAGCGAGACAATCAATGGCTGAATCGACAGATTCACCAGCAAGAGTGAGTAAGCGAATGACACCGAACGCCTGAGCAGCCTGTTTGGGACGAACCGCCACGTTAGCGGGTCTCACGCGGATGTTCCTGTCCTTTGTAGCCAGAACAAACTTTGCTAGACCCATCGACCTGTATCGGTCCGTCTGTGATCTGATGAAGAAGTTTTCCAGACGACAGGGAAGCCGCGCTGGCAACAAGACGGAGTCGGATATGCAGCTGTTCGGTAGGATATTAGAAGGTTGCAAATGACAGATATACCGTTCACGATCCCCCGACTTGACAGACCAAATTTTAGAGACCGAACATGAGGAGCAGTAGACTCCATGAGATAACCCCCCAACCCCCGTCATCGATGTGTAAACAGAGGAGTAGGGTAGGGGGAACTCTCATGGGACAAACAACGAGAGTCGGGATTAACACCCTGAAACGGTTGCTAACGAAAGAAATCGCGTAGTGAGAGCAGTATAGTGATAGAAAGATTATGCTTGGTTAGTCGGAGTTCCACTCCTCCTAATTTACACGTGGAAATCTAGTACGGTTATGGTTACAGTGTATTATATATAAAACTTCGTCAGACAATATCTATGTATTATGAGGATATAATTCTGGCCGCTGAGCTGTTCTTCTTCGTTGCTATGCCCTTATGGTCAGTCTTACGTCCTCTTCTTCTCGTTACCCCCTTTCCTCTCATGGTTTTACACATCGATGACGGGGGGAGGGGGTCACAAAATTTCGTTTCGTGAATTTATCTGTCCGTTAGACCCAGTGTGCAAGTGACTATTCTTCTTGTCTCAAATGCATCGACTTACTGTTCGGAACTCTCTCGGACTCTTCTTTTTCGCTATCTTGATTTTACACATCGAACATGGGGTGTGTTCCAAACTCAAAGCTCGATCGGATTCTCACTCTCCGTGGAATTCATTCAGCTGAGCATTCACGACTGAACGAAGGAGCTCTTGTTGCTTGACTATTCCCTCTAGACGGGTGTCATCGACAATCCGAGTCATCATCCCTTCAGGATCGCCCGTGAATGTAAACTCCATATACATTCCGCCACCTCGTCCGCGGCTCTTCCGGGCTGTTGAAATCAACCCGTACGTCGAGAGTTCTTTGACATATTTGACGTACGTTTCGCGAGTCATCTGGTCAGCATCGAGTTCGTTCGTCACCCACTGATAGACTTTGAACCCGACCGGGCTTGGAACAGAGCTGCCCGTCCGGTTCGAGTATTGCGCAACTGCTGCTGTTGCGTATAATGAAATCTTCTTTTGTGTTGTGAGTCCCTCTACGAGTTTCATTGAGCGGTCTTTGTCGATTTCCTCCTGAGATTCTCGAACGTGGTCTTCCGTGACCTCTTCATCTCCCCGTTCGTCTGCGAGGTCACCGGCACCGCGGAACAGGTCGATTGCCTTTCGTGCGTCACCGTGACTTTGTGCAGCGAATGCCGCCACGAGCGGAATCACGTCGTCCTCGAGAGCATCTTGGCGGAACGCATCACGTCGATTTTCGAGAATTTCGCGCAACTGGTTCGCGTCGTAGTCGGGGAAGTAGACATCACGTGGATTGAATGAGCTCTCGGCACGGCCGTCAATATCTTCCATAAATTTTGGATCGTTCGTCAGCGCTGCGACGGATACGCGACCTTCGATTTCGTTCGTGTTGCTCGCCCGTGATAGCTGATAGAGAAGTTTCGAGTATGCAGGCTCATCGTTTTCGCGCCGGCCGACCAGGAGGTCTATCTCGTCGAGGATGAAGATGACCGAATCATAGTACCCATTGATTAGTTCGTACAGACGTCGGTACTTGCGCTTCGTCGAGACACCGGTCTCTGGTACACCCACTTCCGTACCAACGTCCTGCGCGACGGTTTGAACGAGTTCGTAGACGGCCTGATCGAGAGTATTGATTGGCTGGCAGTTGATATCGACAACGCCGAACCGTTCACCCTTGGATTGGCAGAGTTCGATGATCTGTTGTGTGACGGCCCCGATGATGAGTGACTTACCTGTTCCTGCAGGACCGTACAGCAGCATATTCGGTGGTCGATTTCCCTGGAGAGTCGGCTTCAGAAACGAGACGACGGACTCGAGCTGATCGTCACGGCCGACGATCCGTTCCTCATCGATAATCGTGTCTGGTTCGACGAGGTCACGGTTGACGAAGACCGATGCGTCTCCATCATCATCGAGCATATCACGGATAGACCGCTGAATGCTCTCTTCGGTAGATCCCTGATTTGGGTTCTTGTCCCCGGCAGCATTCTCACGAGCGGATTCTATCTGCTCCCCATCCGATGTAGAACTTGTTTCTTCATCAAGGGTAGACTGGTCCGTCTCTTCTTGATCACTACCGGCCATATGCCTGTTGTACGCCGGAGGATTAAAAAGATTAACCACTGTCGATGTTTATTCACGCGCTGTATCCGATATACAGCCTGAATTTAGGGGTTTCACGGCTCATTGGTTGGGACCGACACCGAAGTACATCTGCTCAAAGGCTCCCCCGTCATTGATGTGCAACACAGAATCGTCGACTCTCATGTGAATCAGCACGTCTATGATTGGAACCAGTCGTTCCCCTCCCCATCATTGAAGTGCAAGTCGCCCGTCTGACCCCCCGTCATCGAAGTGTAAATACTGGGTCGAACATCCCCCCGTCATCGATGTGAAAATCAGTACAGCCTCCAACTTTTGCTGTATGACACGCGGTTTTTCACTTCGAAGACGGGGTGTCTACCTGATAGCGAACCACGTGTTCTTTCTGGAATGCCCCTACTCGTCAGGATTGACTGGACCCTTGTACTTCGACTTCACTTTGTCACCTTCTCGCCACTGCCAGTAGTAGTAGCGGTTGTCGTTGATCTCTTTGATGGTGATCGTGGCCTTCGACGGGACGTTGTCCGGAAGATCGTCCGGCCGCTCGTCAATCTCGTCTTCTTCTGATTCCTCTTCGAGACGGGCCTCACGAGCTTTGTGCTCTGCCAACTCTTCGGCGTAGCGTGCAACGTGTTGGAGTTGGTCCGGAGAGTAGCCGTTGAGTG
This sequence comes from Halovalidus salilacus, assembly GCF_031852275.1. GTDB lineage: Archaea > Halobacteriota > Halobacteria > Halobacteriales > Natrialbaceae > Halovalidus > Halovalidus salilacus. The sequence goes on from NZ_CP134701.1 coordinate 56,313, forward strand.
TATTGACGATATCTGTTGGGAGTTCCGCTGGCGGTGTCGGTGGCTCGTAGGACATTAGCTGTCGCCTCGTGTTAACCAACAAAGCATGCAGTAGCATAGTTTTGTTGGTTAATCAGATATCGTCTCGTCACGGGCTGAAGAGAGAAAATAGCAAACAACTCAGGAATAGAGCGTGCCGTTAGACTCAGTCCGGGCGGGGGGCGTTTTCGTACTTGACCATCTTCTCGGGCTTGTCGGAGATGGTGTCGTAGATCTGCTGGAGTGTCTCCTCCGCGGCGAGTAGATTGTGCGTCTCCAAGAACTCCCGACCCTCTTCGGTGAGACTGTAGAATTTCCATGGGTAGCCCTGCCGGCGCTGGTCGTCGTCCAAAGCGACCTCCTTGACAATGCCAGTGTCGATGAGCTTCTGAATGTGCTTGTAGACGGTGGCGTCGCTCACGCTGGGGTTGAGTTCCTCGAGTTCGTACATCGAGGGCAGCTGGTCGGGGTGCTGGAGGATGTTGTTGATCAGTGCGAACCGCGTCTGTTGGGTGACGAAGTGGACGAGTTCGCGGGACTCCATCCCTGCAGCCGTCCCCAGGTCAGTGCTCATACGACACAATACACGTCCTGGCGCCAAGTAGTTTACTCCTGAGTAAATCACTTTTGAGTAAACTACATTTGATTGAACTAGTAATTTACTGCATAAACCATATCTCACGGCGGTGAGAGAATTCGTGTATGTCCGACGAGGAGCCGCCCGTCCCCGAGGAGGTCCTCACCAGTGCGAAAGACCAACTCGATGATGAAGAGATCTCGCTGGTGGACAACGAGGAAATCCTCCACGCCCTGAGCGAGCTAACGCCTGTCTATGAGAACGATCAGTCGTACTTTGTGTTGGGGAACTACGACCGAGAGCCGATCCGGCGGCTGAATCTCGTGGTCGACCGGCTCAACCGACGGCAGGACGCCTACGCCTTCCGGATGGTCGACATCCGTGGCGAGTGGGATAACAGCATCCAGAAGTTCTGCCTGATCGCTGACATCGTTACGTATCTCGTCGGTGTCGCCGAGAAAGAGCCAAGCGACTTCCTCGTTGAGCAGGGTCTGCTTGTTGGCACGACCGAGTACTTCGCGAAGAGTCACGTACTCAAGCGGGAATACGAGGACGAGGAGTACCCCTTCGGCTGGATGCAGGACGGCGTCTTCGAGCTATTCGCCCGAGATGGGCGGTTGTATCACTGGAAGACCGAAGAGGGACTCGTCGACGTGACAGAAGAACTCCCATGATAGCGGGTGGGGAAGAGATTGCCTGATTAACCAACGAAAGAGGTGTACAGGACGGTATGTTGGTTAATTGGGCTCAGTCCGTATCAGTTGGGAGTCGACCATCCGGTTGCGAACGTCTCCTATGCTGCCTCCATCCGGCGCAACCGCACAGGATCATGCACTCGCTCCTGAAAGAGGTCCTCAGATGCCCTGCAGCCACAGGAAGGGACTTCGCTGAAGTCACCACCTCTCAGGAATAAAAAACCAACCACCGTCGGTACCCCGGTTTCTCAGCGACCGATGGTGCCCTGGCGCGTGACCGGCGCGTCGGGATTGATGGTGAACGCGACGATAGTAGTATCCTCGGTTGCAGTGATGGCCACGTCGCGGTCGCCGGTCACGAGTGCGCTTTCGGTGTACCCGACGGACTCCTCACCGACCTCGACGGCGCCGTCGAATACGTACAGGTAGGTATGCCAGCCTGGTCGCGACGGGAGCGTGGTCGTGGTGCCGGCGACGAGTCGGCAGTCGTAGAAGTCGACGTCGAAGTGAAGTAGAGCTGGATGTGCTCGTAGATCAGCGTCCGGGGGAGGTCCGCATCATTCTCCAGAGAATACCCACCTTCACCGAAGAAATGATCAACGAATCCGTCCACAAGAGTAGTGAAGCCCAGCCCATCACGGAGTTTCAAGATTGGTATGACGTCGAGAATCGCTTTCTGCGAGCGACTGAACCTTCCTGATATGAGACCGTTCTCTGGATAATTCTAATAATATCACCCTAAACGTCACAACGAATTCCCGAGGAAGAATGCTTGTAACCCTTCTCTTCGGCTTCACTCACTAAGAGTACAAATATCTTTTAGACTCTAGGCAGTACGCTTATTCGGCTGAAAGCGCCCCCGGTGCGTGAACACCGGAGACGACACCGCCAGATATGACAGCACCAGATACTCACAGCACTGCGAGTGATAACTCTGTCTTTCAGGGTCCTGAAGACAGACCAGACACTCCCGCCAACGACCGTGTATCGTGTTACGAAACGCTCTTCGCCACAGAGAGTGGCGTAGATGGGGCGATCAACTGCGCAATCGAAACGTTCGGTGCAGTCACTGACCGACAAGAGGTCCAATTCCCATCGTCAGAACTCCAGGAATGCCTGGATACACTACATGGGGGTGATAAGTAATATGCCGACTGCTGCACAGACACGAGCCCTGCTCGCAGACATGACCTGGGAGCCGGTGAGCACGCTCACACCAGGGCAACGAGTCATCACCTTCGACAAAACACCACGCGATCACCGGTACCGAATGTACCGCGTCGGAGAAATCACCGACGTTGAGGCCTGCAAGGCAGAAACGACCCAAATTATAACGTCCGACGCTACTGTTTCCGTCTCGACCAGCCACAAGTTCCTCGTTCAGAAGTGGAACAAGTCGATGTATCGCGAAGTTGGGGAACTTGACGTAGACGACGAAATCTATAGGTTCGCCGCCCCAAACGGATACGAAGAGAACGATGCCTACCGGGAAGGATACATCACAGGTGCATTTTGTGGCGATGGCAGCGTCCCGGGATGGAAAGACAGAGTCGAAGACCCTAGGAACACTGGTTCGTACATCAGTTCCGTGGATGAGGAGGTCGCACGGACTGTCGTCAAGTACGCCGACCACGTAGTCCCGGAGTTCGAATTGTCGCTAAAACGACGGCAGTATAGCGACAGCTCGGAGACGGCGTTGATGCCGGTGTCACCCGGTGCCTGTGACGAGACCATTCGAGACAGATTGACGTCAGAGCGTCCTTCAAACGACGAGGACTACGCTCGCGGATTCTTGGCAGGATTGATGGACACTGATGGAACCTACCCGGAGGGGAAGGAGCTGGGGTACTGTCAGTACGAAGGGCCGATATTCGAGCAGGTCTGTGAGTACCTCGATCTGTTGGGATACGACTGGAGCCACGACGAGGGAGAGAAAGGGGAGTACTCCGACAAAATCCGCCTCACACCAGGAAGAGAAACGGGCAGAGCATTCGAACATCTGCTGGAAACCCGTCCCAAAGTCAGCCGGAAGCGATTAGCCTTTGTCGGAAATCGACGAATTAGCGGTCAAATCCCGATCAACTCAATCGAGCCGAAAGAAGAGAACACGGTGTATCACGTGTCAACCACGGAGGGAACGCTGATCACAGAGGGTATGTTGTCTCATTCACCGTGAAGATGGGATAACTCCATGCCTGTGTCGCTCTCGCCAGCGACATGGCGTTTTCACGCCTTTTCTTCAGGGTGAGCGTGAAGGTACTGTCCCGTCGCCGGGGAATCTCGCCTTCAGCTGGAGCCCCGTGTCGCGGTCGAGAGCCACGCCTTGGCGGCTTCTTCAGCGTCGTCAGCGGAGATCGTCCCACTCGTCTCATCCGTATCAACGGCGGCTTCAATCTCGTCGATCGCAGCGGCGAACAGCATCGTGCTCTTCGTCGTCCAGATCCGATCCTCGTCGCGGTCGTATTCGACGATACCGTACTGATCGAACACCGGAAGGTGCTCATCACGGAGCCTCTCGGCAGCGTCTTGGATTTGCTTCCCGGAGACGAAGTGATTCTTGATGTCGTCGTCAAGTGCAGCAATGTCGATGACGAGGTGCGTCACGCGGGGTTCGTACGGCTCGGTTGGGTCCATCATCATCAGCTCTTCCACCCCCCTGAGAAGGCGTCGACGCGTGTCGGATGTAACGAGTTCGGCGAGTTCCTCGGGGGCGAGATCGATCGGCATCGGATCTTCGATCATGCGTCTACCTCACCTCCGCGCTCGGATTCCGGTGAGTAGCAGGACGATTCAGTGCGGCGGATGACCTCTGCGAGGCCAGCGGTCGCGTCGGTGGGAGCGACCTGCTTGCTTCGAGAGTCGTACTTCACCGCGCTGATCTCGTGGAGTGTATCCAAGTGCATCTGCGTCAAGGCGATGTAGACGCGGCTACGCTGTTCGCTCGTGACCGCGCTGGGTTCGATCCCGTTCTCGACTGCAGCGATTTCGACGGCGAGGTCGCCGACGCTGATTGGGCTATCGGATGTGTCGAGCGAGAGCAGCACCTGCCGTCTTCGGCCGTTGCTGATCGCTTCGAACGCGTCATCCGGATCGAGCGGGATGACACGGTAGTTCTCCCCGGCTGCTGTGTATCCGTGCATCAGAGATCAACCCCCTGAGCGAAGCCCTCGCCTTTCGGTGTCAGTAGCTGTACAGATTTCTGGAGAGCGTCAGGCAATTGTACAATCTTGACGGTTTGCATCCGTGCTTCGCCGAGCGTCATGTCGTGGTACTTGACGCGCCGATGGACGGACTGGCGACACGCGTCACAGAGATCGCTCTCGCAGCCTTGGTTATAGGGATCGTTCAGCAGGATATCAATACAGCACCTCCCCCAGTTCAGCCAGTCCTCGTGGATGTGCGTAGTCTCTCCCGGGCCGAGACCGACTCGACCACCGGGGAACGCGACGGACTGCACTTCAAATTTGAAGAGGTCACAGTCCACCTCCCTGACACCGCACAGCAGAAGCTCGCACCTTCGCTGTTTGAGGGCCTTCTTTTGGCTGTACTGGACGTTCTTATTCATCCTTGGCAACCTGACTATCGTTGTTTATCGTGGCGAGTGATTTCGGATCCCACTCTTCGATCCGGGCAGCAGTCCAAGCGGCTGCTGACGCGACCTTCTCGTCATCTCGACCGGGTCGGTCCGGCCGTACCACAAGCCACTGCAGGCTCGTCGCTGGCGTCACAGTGATCGTTTGCTCGGTAGCATCATACCCAATCATCCGGAGTTCGCACATCCGTGGTAGCCACTTTTCTTCGAGTACTGCGGAGATAATCTCGATCTGCCCGTCTGGAACCTGATTATGCGAGTTTTCGTGTTTGGCGAGTGCCTCTGCAGCTTCGTCGAGCGGGACTGCAATCGTCTCATCTGAGACTCCAAGTCGGCGGTTGTGCAGTTGTGTGAGCAGTTCCATCGACTTGTCTGAGCCGACGGTTTCGAGCGCGGTCGACTTCGGATGACCGAGCATCATTGTCCCCCCGGCCACTCGCTCGTGTCGGCGTCCCGGAATAGATCGCTGTCAGCGCGCCCCTCGGTCCGCGTAGCGAGTCGATCGACGCTGGTGAGCAGGTCGGATAGTTCCAGGAGGTCGTCCGTCGCTTCGACCTTCTGTGGCCGATCGTGGTATCGTACAAGGCCAAGTTTGTCTAACAGCGGCAGGTGCGTCTGCACCAATGTGACGTACACACTCCTGCGGGCATCAGGGTCTACATCTCCAGGTTCGATCTGGTCACGAGCTGCAACGATCGCGCACGCAAGCGTATCAACTGGGACGTAGCGACCTATCTCGATATCGTCGTTCCTACGCAACAATGCTAAGATCCGGATCGTCTGCCGTCGCCGCCGGTTACAGGTGGCTCGGTAGATGTCACGGGCTGCCATATCGACTCTGGTTTCGCTAAGGTCGACTCCGCCGTCAGGGATGGCGTCACGGCCGTCAGCATCAGCTTCACGTCGCTCAATCTGAACGGTGCTGTACCCGGCGCTAACTCTGATGTAGCCATCTTCTTCGAGATCTCGAAGGATCGTCTGGAGGTACGTTTTCGGGAGCAGTGTTCGACCGCGAAGCTGCTCGAACGTAACCTCACCACGCTCGTCGAGGTACTCAAGGACAGTCTGTGCGTCGGCGTTCAGAGCGGCAGTGTGATCCTCGGCTGTGGGTTCGAACCCAGCACCAGGGTTATCACTTCTGCCGCGCGTATCATCGTTTGCCGTCATGGTTGGCGGCGCGGGGTCGGTGCTCCTACACCTGGCCCCACTTTTCCCGACGCCGAGTGACAACGCCGAGTTCCTGCGGGACCACCGCGCGCAGTCAACCGTTAATTGTGTATTGTAAAGAACCTTTGGGTGTTTAGATACCGCATTTATATAGTCTATATCAAAACATCATGTCTAACGCTGTTTGAACTTTACAAAGGTACAATTCCACGCTAACACTTTTACCACTGTGGACAAAAGGTAGAAGTACTGCATGGCATCGAACGATCAGACGACATTCGACTCCGTCGGCGACTGGGGCGGGTTACAGTCGGAAATCCCGACTGGCACAGCCTTCGACGAGGAGATATCCGACGCCGATCGCGAGGTCCTCCAACGCTTCGAGGAGAAGATGGATGTCATCAACGCAAAGACGGATCGCTTCAAAGACAGTTACAAAGAGACGCTCCTGTACTGTTGCCACGAGTTCGCTGTCAACGTCGGCGGCCTCGCCACGACGCTTCAGGATGACGCCGAAGGGCGGGAAGCAGTCAACGACATCTGCCTTTGGCTTGACGATCAGGATCTGTCTCCATACACGATGGAATCAAGTCTCTCGTCGCTCCGCGTGTTCGGGCACCTGATGCTAGACTATACGCCCGATGCAGAGTTCGATGAGGAAGAACTCCCGAAACGCTTTGCCGAGATTGACCCTGGTAAGTACACTCGGAATCTGGATCCCACACCGCTACCCTCCGAAGTCGTGACATACGAGGAGGCAATCGAGATGGCGAAGCAACAGGACAACCCTCGGGATGCTGCCCTGATCATCGTCCAGTGGGCAGCCGGTCTCAGGCCGATGTGCGAACTGCACCGGCTGCGGTATAAGCACGTCAAAGACGAGGGTGATCGATACGTCATCACAGTCCCAGACACGGCTAAGACTGGCTCCCGGACTGTCTACATTTACGCTGGCGTCGCTGTTCTCCGTAAGTGGCTCGAACAAGAGCATCCGGCGCACCTCGACAGTGAGCCGGACATGACTTCAGAGACGCCCATTTGGACTCATCACGGCGAAAATAAGCCGATCGTCTACGGTACCCTCTCGTCGGTATTCGAGCGGGCTGCAGACAACGCGGGAGTCGGAAAACCAACTTCGCCCCAGGGATTCCGCCGCTCGTGTGCTAGCTTCCACGCCCGCCAACCCTCAGCTGACGAAGAGATGCTTCGAGACAGATTCGGCTGGTCACGGCTATCCTCAGCGCCGTACCACTACATCGCCCGCTTCTCCGAGGCCCGTGCGGTCAAGACTGCTAAAGCACAAGGTCATGAGATCGACGAGGAAGAAGAAGATGATCCGGTGGCACCAGTCCGATGTGAGAGCTGTAACGAGTGGACAACTCGGGGATACGAGCACTGTATCTGGTGCTCGCATCCCGTCGGTGAAGAAGTACAGACGATCTCGGAATCAATTGAGCACCCGCACAAGGACGGAGCCGATCTCCTCGAAATGATCATGGAAGGGGAGGTGACAGCGGAGGATCTCAGATCGGCGAAAACGCTTGAACCGATTATCAAGACCCGAGCAGACTTCTGGATGGACATAGACGAGCTGATCACGCTAGCCGAGCGCTACCAAGACGATGATAACGAGACAGCGTCCGCGTTCGGCATCGGTGGCGTCGTTGCTTGGATGACGAGATACGCTAGTCGAGTGATGAAACGGTGGGTCAGACTACAGGATTCGATCCTCCGACTGCACCCTGCCATGCAGTACCCACCAAACCGGCGAACGGCAGCAGGAATCGGTGTCGGATGGCTTGTGATCGTAACGCTGAGTACCGCGATCCTCCTGTCGAACGGACTCGCAGCTGAGATCGCATCTGGCGAACCTCTCGCCGTAACCAGTGCCGTGCTCGGTCTCAGTCTCGGTGCGCTGTGGATACACTCGACATCGATAGACATTAACGATTTGCAGTCTGCGCTTCAGGAGTGAGGTCTCACGCTTTATCCTATAAACTGATACAGATCCCGCTCGGAGTCGCCTAATTTACCTCTCAATGAGCTGTTTCACCGGTTTTCTTCCCAGCTGCCATATATAACGGGACGGAAACTCAATATACTCCCCTGTGCGATTACACTACTTCTCGCACAGAGATGGACCTGACATGGCCGGGAGGAAATTAGTATTTTTGAGCCTGTCATAGAAAGCGTCACGTACGAAACAGCGGAGTGCGGAATGTGTCCAGTACAACCGCAACCCTGCAAGATGTAGCTTCGGTAGAAGGTTTCTTGAGTGTCGCAGGTACCGAGACAGTTACGCTGTTTTGAACATCTCGACTTCGATCAATCTCTGATGACACGGTCGAAGATCTGGAAAAGGGCCGTGAAGAGGCAGAGGGAGGCGAAACAGTGACCGCGGAAAAGGTACGCGAGCGACTGGGTCTGGATGACTGACGTCGAGTACACCGAGAAGGCTATCAAGCACCTAGAAAATCTCGATTCGCAGGTCGCCGACCGCGTCATGAACAAGGTAGATGAAGCGACCGACTGGACCGAGCATCGCCTCGAACCGCTCTCGGGCTATCCGTACTACAAACTCCGGGCCGGGGATTATCGTGCCATCATCACGTGGGATCACGGCGACGACCTTCTTCGTTTTGAGGCTGTCGGTCACCGCCGAAATATCCACGACCGACATCTCCTGCCGTCACGGCGGTGCCAGTCAAACCAGCTACAGCACGTAACGAGAGAAAAGTACTTTAGGCACTCAAACTCGGCCGTTTCACTGCCAAAAGGACGACCCATTCAGCCCGTGAACGAAAGCCCGGCACGCCAGTAGGCTCAAAAATGGGGGGGCTGCGGTGGGACACCCCAAACTCTGAAAGAATGATCCGTCTGATTTGTGAACGATAGGATCGCAAGTCAACTGTTTAGTGTCAACCGGAAGCAATTAACACTCCTGTCTTGGTTAATATTGTTTATGTACTTTTCTTTACACTGAACCTTCGTTTCAATAGATAAGCTATACCACTAAATCCAGCAATCGTACTTCCAAAACTGAATCCTGGCCCAAATACATCATTGATATTATTTTTGCTAGAAGTACTAGCTGTGCTACTATCATGATGACCTAGTGTTTCAAGCAAGACCCGTGAGCCTTCACTTGATCCCGATATTTCTGTCTCTATTGCATACATATCGCCGTCGTTGCTCCCAAAATACACAGTTCCATCAACAACCGTCGGTGAAGAGGCTACGTTATTACCGCTTTCAAAAAACCATTTTTTTGACCCGTCCTCGCTATCTAAAGCGTATAGCCTGTTGAAGGAACCCACAAATACTCGTCCATCTGCTACCGTGGGTGAAGAAATAATCGAAAACCCAACCTGCAATTTTGAGGGGTCAGAAGTTTTGTCCGCCTTTGTGCGATTAGCAACCGGATCTCTTTTGTTCTCTGTGTGTTCAGCTATTGTCGACTCCGTGGACAGTGAGGCAGTGCTCCGGAGCTCGGTTAACCACAATAGTTCCCCGTCTCTAGTGTCAATTGCATATATGGTACCGTGTTCATCAGTAATATAAACTATTCCATTGATTGCTGTTGGTGATGATAACTCTGAACCTCTTGAACGTTGCTGCTGTGCTGATTTATGAAACTCCAATAATTGTGAAGGGACATCTGTGTCAATATCAAAAATCCACTGTTCAGAGCCATCCTCTGTATCTAGTGCAAAGAGGCTTTTGTCAAAACCACCAACAAATAATTTCCCATCACTCACCGTTGGAGACGAGCTAAAAGAAATACTTGCTTGTGAACTGATAATATCTGACATCTTGTTTGCGGTTAGTTTTTGTAAATAATCATTTCTACTGGTCAATTTGCTTTTAGTTATTGGCGCTTTTTTCGACAGTTGGTCAGTCTTACGAACCTCTGATACCCAAAGCAGTTCACCATCTTCGGCGCTTAGTGCATATATTTTACTTTCACCTCCTTTAATATAGACTGCTCCATCTGCGACTGTTGGTGATGATGTGATTAAATTGGTTGATTCCGGCTGCAATGACAACTTCTCCGATCTGTTCTCAATTACTGCTGGTGAGGACGTGTTTGTTTCAGTGTCAAAATCCCATAGGAGATCACCCTCTTGTTCATCAAGTGCGTATAATTTCGTGGAACTTCCAACAAAGATCCTATCATCAAGTACTGTTGGCGAAGAGATTATAGGGCCATCGCCCTCAAACCTCCAAAGCTCGGTCCCATCTTCTATATCTACTGCATATAGGTTAGCATCGTGGCTCCCGAGGAAAACAGTGTTCCCACTTACAGTTGGCGATGAAGACACGACATTGTCTGTTTCAAATTCCCACTTTTTGTCCCCGCTCACTCTGTCTATAGCATATAGGTTAGTGTCGTGACTTCCAAAAAAGACTGTATCGCTTGCTATCGTTGGTGAAGAGATAACTCTATCATTGGTTTCGAATTCCCAAACTGGATTTTTACCGCTGGTCTGTGCATTGGTTGGAATTACGCTCGTTATTGATCCGACACCGACGCCAGTGGCTGCTAACAGCATTTTTCTACGGCTCGTCTCTACTGATCGATTTCCCATAACACTATTATTCTGGTTTGACATATGCTGTAGCCGTCAGATACAAACATTATAATACTATTAGATATTTCAACAGAGTAGAAAATTCATACCATATTTAACAAAATATTACTGTATGAGTTTTCATAACAGTAATCATATTAAAATATAATTACTTATGATAATAACTAATACTAATTAGTAGTAATGCTATATGATTATGAGAACAAAAAATCGTTCTAAAATAGTAAGTTTCTAGAATAAAATAATGCTATATTAGCAAATTAATACAGATTTATGTATTACTGAAAAATTGGATTGATGTGTGTATCTCCCATAACGACCGACCACTCCACTTCCAGACTAAGTCCAGTATTTTCTTGATATTTTCAATTCCTCCAAGAGATTTTGGAGTATATCGGTGGGTTTGAGACCTTACGAATCTACTAATAGTTACTGAATGTGGAACGCCATTCTGCCTGTGTTGACTTTGAGCGTTTTGGTCAGCACACCTCGAAATTACTAGTAGACAGGTGTCGAATCAGAATCCCCGGGCTGCAATTACCCCCATTTGACAGGGAGTATACCGTACAAATTCACCAGGCAAACGACCGGTTGACAGCCCTATGAATAATTACACGGTATCCATTTACTAGGAACCCAATGCTAGTTTGACACCTTTTCATTACAGTAGATGGCCCACCTGTCATTCTACCGACGGTAGAGATTCCAACAGCTAATTTACTCAGATTCGCACGTTGAACTGGAAGCTTGACGTAGGCGGTGGAAAAGACAGATGATGCCGATTACGGATTTCTTGTCGTGCACGCTAAGCGAACCTCGTCATGAATCTCGTCGGTATCGTTCAAACCAACCACGCGCGATTCGTGCTTATGAACACCGATACCGAGTGTATACATGTTTCCTATAGAGTGATCGAGCGTGGACTGGAGATGCACCTCTGCAGGTTAGTCGCCCGGTGTCAGACAGCAGTCGGCCGCGCCCATTATGATGCTTCCTTGGCACTCGGGCCAATCAAGGCGTCACACTGAGACGTGTCATCTTGAATTGGCCTTTGTCACTCATATACGTTAATCCACACGCTAGAGGCTTAAGTAGGCTCTATACGATCAAGGCGCATATGCAGCATTTGCAGTCCCGGTCATCGTGACTATTGGGGTGTCGACGCTGAACTCTCGTGTCGGCCGTGCTAGGGTATTCTAGTCCAAAAACTCCTATGGCCCGGCAAGCGACTAGGACGCAGCGAGAGTACCGAATGTGGGAATTGGAGGCCGCAACTGTGTTTGTTATTCGCTATCCTCCTCATCAAGTCGCCGCTTCAACAGGTAGCCCGCACCACCGAGTCCCGCGATTGCTCCTGCGACCCCGAATCCTGGTCCGTCGCCGTCAACGTTGTCGGTGTCATTGTCTTCATGACTGGTATCTTCGTCCGCTTCAAGGACTGGCGATGTATCAGGAGGCGCATTGAATGATGCGTTGACATAGTCACGATTCGTCCAGGTGATCTTTTCCGCCGGGGAGACTGTCTGGTCGAAGTCACCGTCACCCGAGTCGTCAAGTCGGATGGCGCTGTCGTCCGTGGGAAGTTCTGCAGTAGTATCTGTATCGACCGGGATATCCTCATAGACTTCGCTTGTGATCTGTCCGTCCTCGTCAGCTGGCTCGTCGATTTGAATAGTCATAGTGCCACTGTCTGTCCCTTGGGCGATAACTCGGTAGCTATCTGCGTCGGGAACCAACACGAACTCCTGGTTTAGTGCACCCGAGTAGAACACATTGGAGATCTCGTCGACAGTCTCCCAGCCTTTGTCAGTCTGGACGCGCCCGATCCGGTTTCCGTTGGTGTCCTCGACGAGGAGCGACGCTGGCGACAACACAGCGTAAGAGCGAGCATTTTGCAAATCTTCGTCGGTGTAGTTGTCCAGGTTACAATGTGGTTGCGGGTAGTTCAGCGGGTTGACTGCCATGAGTTGGTTCTCTGGACACACGTCGATGTATCGTGGCAGTCGCTCGTCTATAGTGATTGTATCTGTCGAGCCATCGCCGTACGTTACCTCGATTGCAGCTAAATAGACGTCAGGATATGCTTCTGTGTTCGCCTGGATCGTTTCTTCGAGTGGGCCGGCTTCACCAGGGACGCCAGCAGCACCCATTAGCCTCGATATCCCTTGAAGTATTGCGCGGATGCGTGTCAGTCCAACCTGGGCTTCGGTCCGTACCCGCAGGTTCTCATACCGGAATGTCTCCGCAGACTCGCGTCGCATGCCTTCGTCTTGTTGATCTTGTCCGAATTCAATCCCATCACTTTCGAGCGTGAGCGTTACGTCCTCGATGTTTCGACGGTCTGCATCTGGGATCGACACCTCAACGTCGACGTTGATGTACGCTTCGTTCTTGTCTGGGTCAACTCCTACTCCTGGTGGAGCAAAGCTGTCCTTGATATCTACAAACAGTGATTCAAGCATGCCCCGCGATTCCATCTCGACGAAATTATTGGATATCGAGGTAGTGACCATTTCGGCGGTGAGTGGTTCAAGGGACGTGATATCTGCCCACGTGTGGTGGTGGCCGAGCGTTCCCAGAGTCACACGTGATCCTTCACTTGACCCTGAAACACCCGCATCCAACGCATACACTTTGTTGTCGTTACTTCCGACGAAGACAGTGCCTTCCACCACTGTTGGCGACGATATCACAATGTCTCCCGTTTCGAAGACCCATTCCTGGTCGCCGGTAGCCGTATCCAACGCATACACGTTATTGTCGTTACTTCCGACGAAGACAGTGCCTTCCACCACTGTCGGCGACGATTTAATGGAAGAACCGGTTTGGAAAAGCCATTGCCGGTCGCCGGTAGCTGCGTCCAGCGCGTACACGTTATTGTCGTTACTCCCGACGAAGACAGTACTATTTTTTACTGTTGGCGTCGATTCAACCGAAGAACCGGTTTGGAAGACCCATTCCTGGTTGCCGGTAGCCGCTTCCAGCGCGTACACGTTATCATCGTTACTTCCGACGAAGACAGTTCCTTCCACCACTGTTGGCGACGATATCACAATGTCTCCCGTTTCGAAGACCCATTCCTGGTCGCCGGTAGCCGTATCCAACGCATACACGTTATTGTCGTTACTTCCGACGAAGACAGTGCCTTCCACCACTGTCGGCGACGATTTCACCCAATCACCAGTCTCGAAGCACCACTGCTGGTTGCCGGTAGCCGCGTCCAGCGCGTACACGTTATTGTCGTTACTTCCGACGAAGACAGTGCCATCCACCACTGTCGGCGATGAGGCAATAATTTCACCAGTTTGAAAGAGCCATTTCTGGTCGCCGGTGGTTGCATTGAGGGCGTAAACATTACCATCGAAACTTCCGTCGTAGACAGTATCACCCACTACTGTCGGCGATGACAGGGGCCAGTAACCGGTTTGTGAGGCCCATTTCTGATCGCCGGTAGTTGCATCGAGAGCATATGTGTTCTCATCGAAACTTCCGATGTAGACAGTATCACCTACTACTGTCGGCGACGAAAATACATCCTTATTGGTTTCGAAGGCCCATAGTATATTATCGCCAGACGAGTTCTGAGTTGAGCCTTCTTCAACAACTCTGATATTATCCCAGTATGCTGAATTATCACCGTCAACCCAGAATACTACCGGACGCTCTTTGACGTAGTCAGAAAAATCAATTGTAACATCTCGCTGCCATTTGTTTTCTCCACCATATGGCGGGACACCGTCTAATTGGTTAAATGACCAAATATTCTTTTCCCCTGGATTTGGATAGCCAGCTTCGTCCAGTGAGACTTTGATATTTCCATAGGATGGGTCATTTGAAACCGCATAGACATCAAAGAGGATAGAGTCTACCTGTTGAAGATCTAATTCGACCGCTATGGCACCGGGATCTCCGAGTGGTGCATTACCGGTAAAATACGATTGGTCTCCGTCCGAGGCCACACTTTTGGAGATTTCAACTGTGCCACCATTATTAAATAAATACCATGGGCTAGTGGGTTCGGACTCGCCGACACTCGCTTGCTCAAACGATGTTGAGACGAGTTGTTGAGACTGTGTGGCTCTACTAGCCGAAATTATCCCGCTCCCGAGGAGAGACGCAAAGACCCCGGTCTTTAGAATAGCTCGACGGCTGTATTGAAAATCGGCCATGTTCCGACGATTATCAATGAGAAAAAATTTAGTAATTATTATATTACTATACATATATATTATTAGTATATATTCAAATAATAAGAATTACTTGCTTACCGTCTATACTGACAGATTTCAGATGTACGATCCGCTCGATGCCGACGACACCTTCGACCGCGAATACGTTGTCCATAGCCACGGTGAATACGCTAATGATGACGTTCACATCAACACCTGCGAGAGCGGATCGCTGTTGCCATCGTGGCTCTCACCCCATCGAGGAATCTCAAAAGACAAGCTAACGCCGTATCTCATAGCCTTTCAACTCGCAGAGAACTCTACAGGAAACCAGGAAATGAAGCACTTAAGCAAGCCATCGATGATTAGCTCTGAAATCAACAATCGGTACTTCCCAAACGGCGTGAGCAGCGAAGCTAAATCGGTACTCTGATTGGAGAAAGTGTCTGGTTGAGGAAGTGTGTTCAAGACCCCACAACCAGACGGTTATCTTACCGCCTCGAACGTCAAAGGTGTAGCGGAATCCCTCATTGGGCAGTTGCCGCTCCCGGGAATCGAGAGCTCGCCCCTAGCCTTGATCCCGGCAAGATCTGGGCTGTCGTCATCTTTGCAGCAGTTAACCAGACTTCTATCTGGGAATCATGCTCAGACATGGATGGCGCACCGTGCGACGATACTGTCATGACGTGGTTACACACGCTCAACCGTGGCTGACTCGAATTCGCTACTACCTCCTGTTCATGCGCTTGGCCATGACGATCCTCGACCCTGACCGGTCGATGATCGTCTCCATTGACTTCGTCGATAATCCGTATCATGGCGACGCCGACGAGGAAGGTAACCTCTGTCGAATGGCTCCCACGGACGGAACGACACGCTGTCACCGCTACTGTATGCGTACGTCGTTTCCAACGGAAAGCCCGTGGCGCTGGCAATGACGTACGTCCGAAGTGACGAATCCGAGGCTGACGCGGTCGAGCGGATCCTCGACAGCGTCGCCGTCTATCCCTTCGACATCGAGTGGCTTCTACAACGAGCGCATCGTCCGCCGTTCTCGGGACATTGCTGCAACAGTGATCCCGGTCAAAGAGAAGGGAGATCGGATGAAGGAGAAAATCGACACGCATTGCTCGTACATGACGACCTATCGCATGTACAAAGACCGCGAGCGGGAACTGCACTTCCCGCTCGCTGTCTGTGTCTCCTACCAGGCTGGTGACCGCGACAAACACGGTAAAGTCATTCGCGGCTACGCTGACTGTGGATTGGAGAACCACTCCGCAAAGCGGATCGAAGAACTCTACAGGAAACGATCAGCCATTGAAACGAGTTATCGGTTGGTTCGCCAAGCACGAGCAACCACGACGACACGCGATCCAGTCATTCGGTTTGCGTTCATGCTGGTCAGTGCGTTGTTGGAGAATCTCTGGCTGGTGCTTCGGTGGGCGGTCGTCGCCCGCCCATGGCGGGGCGGGCGCGACCTTCCGATAGAATTCACGTTCCCGACGTTCTGTGACTGGATCCGCCACGTCCTCGAAGAAGAGTTAAACCGATGTTGGCAGATCGAAATGAACGGCGTCGGTGTCCTTGAGACATACCGGTCGGCCGTGGGCTGAGCACCAGCCCACGGCCTCAGTTCTCCAACGAACAGCGACAGCTCTGTTCAGTCTCTGGAGTTTTCTCCGATCTGGCGAGGCTGTTTAATCTTCTGAGATGTTTCGTGGTACTGAACTGCTGTCACGAGGTTCTTTGCCAACGATTCCACGGACTCAACTGAGTTGCCTCAATCTCAGTTGGGAAGTACCAACAATGTACTTCCGAAGAGCGTTCCCTAGTTTTCGCTTGACTCGGCAACGATGCTGAAACGCTCTGAGATACGGTATGACGCGCCACCCTTGCCTGCTGTGACCTCAGCTACTACTCTAACCTACCAACAATCCTCAACAGAAGATTGTATTAGAATGAATATAATTAATTATACAGAAGTGATCTGTAATAACCAATTTTACGATGATTATTAAATAATTGGTCGTATGGCTGGAGATATCATACGAAATGGCATAACCAGACGAAGATTTCTCAGATCAACCAAAGTAGCCGCATTAGTCGGAACAGTCGGAGTGGCTGGGTGTTCATATGGCGGATCAGCGTCCCAGAATAGTAATTGGTATCAGGATTGGGTTCAACGACCATCAACTCTGCAAGAAATATTTGTTTTTAACATGCAGGATATTGAGAAAGAGATTTCAGAAATGTCTGACGATAATAAAGACATCTTTGATTCGATCAGCAAATCAATTCTTTTTGATAGTGGTGAGATAGATCCATTTCAAACGAATGTTGTACAGCTGCTGAACTATCGACGACCCCATCCCGATTTTGAACGTTCACCGACCTCTGTGATTGTAGGTAATTTTGATACAGACGATATCGCTCAAAAACTCTCTGCTGAAACTGGTTGGGACGATAATGAAAATTATAATGAGTTTACGATTTACGAACCACCGACAGTCAATGCACAAGATATCGCGGTTGGAGATGAGGTTTTGATAACCAGATCAGCGGGTGGAATAGATAACGATGCGACGGTGAAACCATATATTGATGCGATGGAAGGCTCGGATCAAGAATCAAATCCTATTTACGAAGAAGTGGCTGGGCGGCTAGAGGACGCAATTAGCATTTTTTTGGGTTTCTCGGAAAATTCTAACGATCAAGTTCCAGGGTACGGCTGGAGTTGGGATCCACCAAGCGATACAATTAAATTCGTCTTTCACTTTGGGGAAGCAGGTAATGTAGATCAAGAGGTTCTTAGTCAATACGAAAGATCATCAATTTCCTCTTCGTTCGAATCAGACCTAGTTTCATATTCCAAAAATACAGATGGTCCTGTCGTGGTTATAGACGCTGAACTTGAAAACTTAAAGCGATATCGCCGGCCTTGAATACTGTGAGAGGTGTCAAGACGGTGTTTACCTATGACTCCATGAGAAGCCTGCTAATGCTACAGAGTGAATAAGGAATCGGAAAGGGAGGAAAGCCGAAGCATTTCCAGTGTCACGAACACGGACCTATGAAAGGCCTCACCGCAAGGATGCAGAGAAATGTGCCTCGAGCACGGATAGATGCGTATCCTGTTCACTCTCTTTCCACACGTACAACGCTTCCAACCAACCATCGAGTACATCGGTATGGATGTTCACAATCGCTACAGGTGACGGACGATCTCTTTCTCCCTTCCCGTCATTGCCCTATCTACTCAGAGTACACCTAAATCTTCTGTGAACCACTATCGCCGGGGCGAACACGAGATCACGAACCACCAGAAATGATGCGTGGCTCTCTGCACTGCTACTACAAGGACATCTATGGCATTCGTCCAGTTACGCGAGAACTGAACAACACAGTCGTCTGGCTCAGTTGTGGCTTCGCTCGACCGCCGTCGAGAGACGCGGTCAATCGCTTCCTCACTGATCTTGAACACGTCGTTGACGAGGTTTTCGACCACCTCGTCGAGCAGGCCGCAAACCGGGGCCTGCTCGACTTGACCTACTCGATTGATTCGACAGACGTGAGAGTGATGC
This sequence comes from Halovalidus salilacus, assembly GCF_031852275.1. GTDB lineage: Archaea > Halobacteriota > Halobacteria > Halobacteriales > Natrialbaceae > Halovalidus > Halovalidus salilacus. The sequence goes on from NZ_CP134701.1 coordinate 74,707, forward strand.
CTGCCGATCCAGACGCGTCGAAATGTTACGATCCAACAGCTGAAGAGTACTACTACGGCTACGGCTGCACGATTGTTTCGTCCGGCTCAAAAATCCCAATTGCAGCTGAGTTCACCGAGAGCAAACAAGCGCCAGAAGAGACGGCGATGCGCGTTACCCGTGACGCGCTCGCCGTCGCTAAACCGATGTGGATGCTTGGTGACAGCGCCTACAATACGCTTGACTGGCACGACCCCTGCGGCCAGCAGGTGGTCGTACCAGTCGCTCCGTACAACCCGCGAAACACCGACGATCCGAAAAATATCGAGGTCAGGGTTGAAGACCGTATCACCGGACATAGTGAGGACGTGCAGCTGAAGCAATCGACGCTGGACAAGACATATAATCGCCGCACAGAGGTCGAACGAACCAACGAATCAGTAAAGGACTGTGGCCTCGGGCAGACGCATCCCCGAGGCCGCGTCCACGCACGAGCGCACGTGTTTCTTGCGCTGTGCCTTCGCCTCGTCGTTGCAATCACCAACTACGAACGCGGAGATAATCCGGGAAGCACGATCATTACGGTGTGACAAGAGTTCTATGACATCGCTGAGAATCCCGCTATCTGAACAAACCACGTCGATCTGCTTAGATTTTCTGGTGGTCCTACTGCTCACCTCTCTCTGATAGTAAAAACCCATAGCAAGCAGTCGAATCAGCCACTGCACATCCCCCGTGCGGAGGTATCTTGACACGACACACCAGTCGCTCACCGTGCGCTGGCCCGCCCAAAGAGAGACGCCCCGCGTCTCTCAGGCGCTCACCTCCGGTGGGTCGTACGGTTCGTTCTTCCTGAGCATGTTGAACAACGCCACTAACAGCTTGCGCGCTGTTGCCACAATCGCTACCTTGTGCGGCTTGTTTCGTTTGTTCCGTCCGCCAGTAGAACTGACTCAAGTACGGATCCTTCGCGTTATGAACGGCGGTGTTCGGACACTGGACCAGGATCCATTGCAGGTAGTCGTTTCCTTCTTTGCTGATTTGGCCCTCTCTCCGCGAGTCGCCAGACTCGCGGATTACCGGGTCCAATCCAGCGTAACTCACAACTTCAGCTGTGCGGTCAAACCGCTCTACTTCACCAATCTCGCCGTAGATCATCAAGCCAGAAAACACCGCTATACCCGGTGCAGACATCAACGTATCCAGCTCGTCTACGTCAGCTGCTACCTCTTCGATCCGCCGCTGCATCCGCTTGATCTTCACGGTGAATTCGTCGATTGCTTCCAGCCACTGCTCCAGCAACAACTCCGACGCGTCGTCGAGAGTGAGTTCACGCAGGAACTCACGCCCTTGATCACTCCACAACGAGCCATCGTATGTGACGCCGTTTTGATCAAGCAGCGAGTTGACCTCGTTTTTGAAGTCTGAACGCTTGTCTACCAACTTCTTGCGACCGCGCGCAAGCGCGCGGTAGCGCCGGAATTCCTCTGGTGGAACGTAGCTTTCTGGCACTTCGCCCAACCGGAGGAACCGTGCAAGGTTCTTTGCATCTTTACCGTCATTCTTTTGTTTCTGGTCTTCGAGCCAATCCGCCCGCCGGATTGGCGAGAGTCACATCCAATTCTTCGTCGAGTCTGTCGTAGATGGTGAAGTAGTTGCTTCCCGCTTCGAGTGCGGCGTTGCTTCTCGCATTTTTTTGCGATCTCATCGAGGTCCGCGGCGGACCTCTTCAACGACTTCGCCTTCATCGTCAAGGACAGCAATTTGCGCTTGCCGCTTGTGGAGGTCAATGCCCATGTAGTGATCAGTGGTTGCGGTCATGGTGTCCTCTGGAGTCCTGAATGCGTGAAGCGGAACGACATCGCTCCGGGCTTGCGGCCTCGGCTGACGCGTCAGCCGGGCCGCGATTCCAATTCTCCTGTTCCTTCGCATCCGAGGTCCGTCACCCTCCCGAACTCGGAGGTGCATGTCATAGATCGACCTTCGGGACCCCATGACGTACTTCACGCTCCAGGGATTTCAGCGGGATTCTCATGGAGTCACCCTCTATTGATTAACTATTAGTGACAAATATTTCATATTAATCATTTAGAAATTTACATAAGCTAATTAGGAACGATTAAATAAGTTTAATGATATTCCCAGATTAGACTTAGGTATTCACACTTAATCATAGTATACTTAACCTTTGTCTCTATAAATAATTCATTAGCGGAATAATTTTAAATTAGCTATAGGTATATCTGCCGGATGATGGCGCCCCCCTCTCACCGGGCCTGGACGGGTAATTTCACGTTGGGTCCTACCAACGACTGTTGGGCCTTGGTTGGAATGGTGACTGGGGGTATCAAATGGGCCAACTGGCCACTCTCTCGGACTGGGCTTGGGCTATTGACGCAGTCGGGTAACAGTCAAGAGAACCACTCTGATCGGGCTAAAGGAGACCGAGGCCAGTGGCAAGGTGTCTGGAAACCAATACCGCGTCTCATGTGATCATAGATGTCCAAAACAGAATACAATCCACAAGATCAAGACGAACTTTCAGGGAAACTCGAATACCTGCTCGAGCGGGAAGTTGACACAGTAACGTTCCCAGATCGAATATACGCGTTGGGCGGCGGTGGGAGAAAGATGGTCATCGAGATGTTTTCACAAGACTGGGTTGCTGTCGAGGCCATGCGAGATCGGAGTCAAGATATCGATGTTATCTTCATGGATTCGGCCTCTGAGGATGCAGAGAATCATGCAAAGGAGGTGGCCGATATCCGTGAGCAGTTGGATAGACTCGAGCAAATCATGCAGGAAGAGACACCTCCTGACGTAAATGTTGGAAGTTTCAACATCAAGGACGAACTGATAACGGATTATGTGAGTATCACGAACCAGGCCTCCCTCACCGGTGAAGACCCGATCGCTCAGATTAAAAAACACACCGACGCCGAGCATTGGTGGGTCCAGCGAGAACATTTGAACTCGGTGGACGATCGGGGTGATTTTTATGATGTCAGCCAGGGCGCCATCAAACGGCGAGCGCTGGGGAAGGCATTACACTACAAAGCTCTTGCACAGGGTACGCAAGAGTATGCCGACGCGATGGCATCAAATATCGAAGAGTCGGAGATAGCGATCTTCGCCGGACTCGGTGGCGGAACCGGCAGCGGGACGTTCATCGATATCGCCAGAAAAATTCGGAGCTACAACCAGAGTGCCAACATCCAGTTATTTGCGACGTTACCAGCGTCTGGACAGCGGGATCAGGCACAGGCAAACGCGTTCGCGGCACTGTCAGAGCTCGAATATCTGAATTTGAGTGGCGAAACTCCGTTCAACGACATCTATCTCTTCCCGCTCGAACCGACCGACCTCGATGGCGAGACAACGGCAAATCCCGAGTTGCGCGAACTCGATCGTGCGATGACGTACGCAGTCCTCGGGGTTTACAATGCGACTGATATGGATTATGCGTTGAGCAATACACTCAGCTACTCACCATTCACAATCGTCATTCCCCAAGTGCTCCACTACAGCCGTGACGAGATCAAAGAGAAGAAGGAACAAATTCACGAAGTGCTGCAAATAAAACGAGAGATTCTGAACCGTGAGTATGATAGTATCGAGGAGATAGAGAGCTATTTGCAGAAACATCATCCGAACGTTACCCCTGTCGAAGGGGACGAACTGAGTGACGAATCCCGAACGTATCTGAAGCGACGACTCAGGGGAGTTCGAACAGCTCATAACGAGCGATCTACTCGAAAAACTCGAGATCGAGATTACAGATGACAGTGACCAAATTCTGGATGACATCTACGGTGACAATCTCGATCATGACCAGGCGACGATCAACGAAGTGGTGAGACGACGGGGGTTAGACGCCATTATCGATGGTATCGAGTTTATCATCGACATTCAGGGGATCCAGGACGGACGTGTCGATAACTACGCAGAGTTCGGTGACGACCTGATAAATGATATCGCGTACACCGAACTCGCCCGACTCACACGAATGTATGAACTCCTCTGTCGGTTGCATGGGGCACGGAAAGCGACAATGGAGTCAGCAGCCGCAGAGATCGGTACAGACGCAGATACAAAGCTCCTTGAAACAACGCTCGTTCCGTCGCTAAGAGCGTGGTATCGAAAAGAAACGATGGAAGACTCTCAAAACAGCGAGAGACGACGTCAGCAACAGAATAACCGACACTGAAAGAGAGCTTGAGGAGACTGAACAGGAGCTCGAAGAAGAACGAGAAGCGTTCGAAGAGACTGTCGACCAGTACACGCAGGAGTTCTGGCAACGTGCGAAGCCGCTGATCGACGATAACGCCACCCTGGCAGAGATGCGACTGGACGAGACGGTGCGAGAATTCAAGTCGGCGCTCTCGGAGTTCGCCGAAAATGTTGCAACCGAGGATGACGTCGATACGGTTTCTACTGCATCTGTTGAGACCGCCCTGGATCAACTGAAACAAGAGGTTGATACCACTCTCAAGAGTGATCTCGGACGACGTAACAGCCTCGACCTTTCCAACCTCGAGGCAGATGTCATAGAAAGCACTAGTGATGTCAAAGTCTCCCGCAAGCGATGGGATAATCTGGAAAGCAGTGCAGAAGACGGCGGATTTCTGAGCAGTTTGTTCGGATCTGAAGACAAGGGAGCGCTTGATACGGACCGGTACCGCACGCCTTACGAGAAAGTAAAAAGTAGAGGAATATTTTCGATTACGCGACCGCCAAATACCGAGGCTGCTCTCGAACGGAGTGGCTTCTCTGTCGACGTCGAGATTGACGTCGAGAAACGGATAACACAGCAAATCGAGCAGCTGCAGGCGGATATCCGACAGGAACTCGAAGACAGATACGAAGAGATGGTTCAGGAACTGATCGAGGAAGACGAGCCAGGTGCCGAGAGTGACGTGGGGTTCGGTGACAGTTCTGGCACGCCGAACGAAGTTGTCCAGCGCACGGAGGAGTTTGGCAGAGTCGTCGCTGATTCCGCGCCGGATGAACTGGAATCCAGGATAGCAGATACCGTCACAGAAACGATCAAAACTGAAATCGATACAGATATCGACGAGATCGAAGAGCAACTGGAGCAACTACAGGAACGGCTCGAAATGCTACGGAGCCGACACGAGCGGATTACAGATGCTTTTAATCTCTTTGAACGGATGACTGGCGATGTCGCCGAACCGCTTCGAGAACTGTACAGTGATTACGAGAACCGGTTCAGTAGCGATATATTCGATGTTCCACACCATCGGACGAAACGACACGCGATCGACAAACTATACGAACACGAAGTAACACCTGCCGATCTCTCCAGCGCGGTAAAGAAACAGTCACTTGCAGAGACAGATCTACTGGAAGAGGGTTCGACAGGAACAGCCCCGCAAGAGAGACAGGACATTCGGAAATCGTTCAGCAAGATCACGAGTAACCGCATTCTGGATAGCAGATACAACGGACTCAAACGGAGTAGACTCAACAACGCGAACATTGCTTCGTTCCCAGACACGGGTGTCTACGTGGCATACGCAAGCGAAGCAATCAGTGCAGGACAGGAGGTGGACGGCAAGCTGAACCCGAACGATTTTGCGGACGTGAAACAGAAGCTGATCGAAAATCTAGATATAAGTGAGGTTTCAAATCAGTACGACCAGTGGTTCGTAGAAAATGGTGATCCATGGGAGGTCGCGATGTGTGTATACATCCAGGGGCTTCCGTTTATGGACAACTTACGCGATCCACGGCTAATGACGGATACTGGTCCCGATATCAGGAACTGGCACGTCGTCGGGATCAGATCCGAACGATCGAACGCCACGCGTTCGGTCTTGAACGAGGATTCTACGTCACGAGATCAGAGCTGATAGACATAGATGGAAACCCGGATTTCTTCCTCGAACAGTCAGCTGAAGACATCAGGTCGGAACTGACCAGTTGTCACGACAGACACACCATCGAAACAGAAGTCGAAGATATCAGCACTGGACAAGATGGGCAGAATTTCGAAGAAAATCGGTGATTCAACAGCTAATACATCAGAACTATGTCCATGATAGAAAACATGACGCGGCAATATCAACAGTACAGAGACGAAGTGTGGTTAGTTGCCACTGTTTTGATCATTCTTGTCTCGGGTATCCTCATCGGAAGCATGATCGGGCGAGCCTACGGCGGCTACAGTGGATTGCGTGAGAGCTTCCGAGACCTGATTGAATTTATCCCGTACCTTGATTTAGTCAATGTTGTATCGCTTATTATTGGGCTCTATTTTGGGCTTCTGACGCTCTTGTTTTTCGATTTCAAAAAGCGAATTCAGAGTTCACTCCTCATAGTTGGAACGCTCATTAGTTTCGTGTTCATTTGGGCCGAGGGGGTGATGTTCACCGCGATGGGGATGATCGACTGGACAATAGTCATCATCACTGGTACAGTTACTATTTTTACTATCGGTGGAAAGACTCTTCGTCGCATGTCTTTCAATCCAGACGATATTTATCGAAACAGGGTACTGACAGCGGAGGGTGACACGCCTGTGGAATTCCCAAAGGCAGCTGCTTACCTCTGGTGGTTACTCGTCGTGTTTGTTGGTATCTCGTTTTACGAAGCATACACCCAGTATCCCCAGTTTTTCGTCTCAAATGGCGATATTTTCACACTCCAATTAGGTGCATTTGTCGACAATCACAAGATTGTCGGGTCTGAAAATCTGATTGCCAGGGATCTGCTCGCCAGTTTTTTCTTCTTGGGTTCGTTCCTTCTGTTCCTTCGATACGACGCGAGCAAAGAGATAGTGTTTATTGGACCTCCAAGAAGTGGCAAGACACATCTGCTTATCGGGCTATTTGCCGAGGCGCAAAACTCGAATTACAACCCACGGAATGTCTCTCCGTACATTACTGAGCAGAAAGATTACATCATTGCCCGGGAGAACTGGGCGGAAGAAACTGAAGGAGAAGTTCACGAAATGGGGTTCAACTTCACAACCCCGGGTGTCTTTAGCAAGAATATTTTCATTAATGGACTCGATTATCCGGGCGAGTATTCGTACTTCATTCCTGAGGGCCTTCGTCTCGCATCTGAGGGGATGGAAGTCCCAGAGACACCGATCGACGAGGACCCACCGGTCGAATTTGGAGGTCCACCAATCGGACAACAACTATCCGGGAATTCGGATATCAAAACCAGCAAGTGGCAACACCTGATCGACAACGAAACCAGTGGCTATGAAGAGAACTACAAGACTATAATCAATGATATTCGTGGGATGCGCGAAACAGACAGCGGGGGTCCGGAAGACAGCGTCTACGTGTATATGGTCAATTCGGTCCTCCCCAGAATCCGAGACGCCGACGTTGTTGGGTTTGTCTTCGACACTCAGGAACATCTCAAATGGGAACAGGACGAAAATTCACGATTCGTCCAGCTGGGGTATTACCAACATATCATGGATGTCTCTAGCGCCAGGAGAAGTATCGGGATAGCCACCAAAACGGATGTACTCAAGGACGATTTCGTCGACCAGCGTCATGTGGAACCAGACGCCGAGTACGCAGAGTTTAGAGAGTACATCAACGACCGATTGTTGGGTGGTCCATATAAAGGGGAGTTGCAATCTCTCCAGCTGAAGCCGTATCCGGTCTACATCGAAAACCGCGAGGATCCGGAGGAAGACGCCCCAAAAGTTCCGCTTCGGACCTTCGGGATGGAAGAACTCCTCCAGGAGATGGGTGAATAAATATGGGATCGCTCAAAGTATTCGACTCGCAAGGCCGGGCGATGTACCCAGCCGGTGCGTCCGACGAAAACCAGATGCAGCGATACTTCGACCAGGACATACTCGCAATCGGACCGAAAAATGACAAGTACAAGATCGAAGCCTATCTGAAAGTCAAAACCAGCGAACGTAACGAGCAGGTGAGCATCCGGTACATCGGTGACACCCTCGACACCCTGTTCGCGGATTGTCGGGCCGCGATACGGACGCAGTTAGTCGAGAACCGTGGCTGGACGATTCGAGAACCGTACGGCAACGGCCCGGGTAAGCTAACGTGGCTCACAATCTGGGAAGGGATCGGAGAGGCGAACGCGAACAAGACACCAGACGACCTGTACGCTGATTCCGAGTTTGGTCTCGGACTGAACCGAGAGGAGAGATCGCTCCTCCAGTCGATCGTCCGCGAAGAAAATGGAACTGTTCGAATCACTGCATCCGACTACGACGTTATCGCGAAGGCGCTTTCGCAGTATCTTACGACTGGCAACACGATCGTCGTCTCTCGTGAACGCCACAGTCCACCAGAATATGCTGATATCCACCTGTCTGTCTCTTCAGATCAGTGGGAAAATTTCACGCTCCACGACGAGACCAGAGAGACACTGGAGAGACTGAAAGAGCAGAGACGAGAAGAACTACGGCAAGAGAGTTTCAGTGACCTGGCGGAGACGATCGCGAGTCTCAAGGAGTTGAATGCAGACAAATCCGCTGTCAAAGATCGATTATCGACCGCTCAGCCGACACCTACAACGGATTGCGGGTGATGGAGAACAGCGAGATTCGAGAGCTCCGGCAGCGAGCGAGAACTGAAAGAGCAGGCCAGTCGACTGCTTCGAAGAATCGGCTCATCGCAAGTCTGAAAGAACGTCCAAAACTCCTGATGCTACCGATACTTCTCGTGGCGATTGTACTGGGGGCCATCTTTCTGATCGGGTTCGGTGGTCTACCGTTTTTCGATGGGAATAGTGGATCAGACAACCCCGACGTTCCCAGTGCAAGTTTCAGTATAACAAACGTAACCGTAGAGCCCTCGGAGGCAGAGGTTGGTGACGAAATCAATATTAATGTTACCGTCAAAAACGGCGGCGAAGATGCTGGCAATGCAACGGTGTTATTACACAGGGAAGAAAGCTTAGAGAATGACAACACAACGCCAGAAATTGAGCCAGATGACACTAAACAAGTAGATTTCAGTGTCGAGCCTCTTACCCGGCCTCAGAATTATTCTGTTCGGATTGAAAACGACTCCAGTACAGAGCGCGAAATTCAAGTCGGTCTCGATGGTAACATCACCGTATCGGACTCGATAGCCGGCTCGAATCTTCCCGCGACCTCGAACTTACAGACAGCTAAATCGGCTGCTCGCAAGAGTGACCGAGCGAGACAATGGACAATTGGCCAGTTCACCAGCCGGGTAACTATTGATAGAGATTCATGACTGACGAGGATGGGGACGATAACGCGTCTGCAGACACAGCGAACAGGGGACGTATCCCTAATTACGCGACCGAACGACGCGACCTATTGAAGACGACTGGTGCGGGAGTGCTCGGGATCACGAGTTTTCGACATACTACAGGCCGCGTATCGGCCGAACATCAACTGATCGAAGACTGGAACAATCTATATGCCATCCGGGGCAGGTTGGAAGATGAGGGAGAAGACTACATCCTAGCCGCCGATCTGGATGCAGATACGCCCGGTTACGATGACCACGTCGCGAACCCCACCGGTGGCTGGGAGCCCATCGACGATGCTGGCTCCGATAATTCGTGGAGTTTGTACGGCGACGGACACTCAATCTCAGACCTCATAATCGACCGTCCCGACGAGAGTAGCGTCGGTCTGTTCGGGGAGGTGGCAAACGGCGAGATAGAAGACATCTCGATTCGAGATGCCGATATCATCGGTGGAGACAGTGTCGGAACGCTCATCGGAACTGGAGAGAACTGCACTGTAGTCGACTCGGATACGACGGGATCAATTAGCGGCGATAGCAGTGTCGGCGGCCTTATCGGTAGCATGTTGATTGGAGAGATAACCGACTCGTATTCAGAACAGTCAGTGACGGGCAGTAGCTCTGTGGGCGGACTCGTTGGTAGGAGCGATAATCTCAGCATATCGAATTCATACGCTACGGGATCAGTTAGCAGCGATGGAAATGCAGGTGGTCTTATCGGTTCCGATGAAGGTTCAACGATAACTGATTCGTACGCGAAAGGATCCGTTGAGGGCTCTGGCTCAACTGGTGGCCTTCTCGGCTTCAGTATTGAGACTGACATAAACCAATCATTTGCAACAGGCACGGTCAATGGGGAGAGTTTAACCGGTGGTCCGTTGGCTCAGCTGAGGTCCTTTCCGTAAACAGGTCGTACGCGACGGGCGAAGTCAGTGGAACCAGCGAAGTTGGGGGACTGATAGGCGAAATAATTGACGGTGGGGATATAACTGAGTCATATGCAACTGGATCAATTGATGCCGAAGAAAATGTTGGTGGTCTGGTAGGCTACTGGACTGGTGGTGGCTCTATTGGTACGTCGTACGCAGTTGGGTCGGTTAACGGTGGAGAAAATGTTGGTGGTTTAGTCGGGTATATTTATGGACCAGGTGATGTGAACGAATCGTACGCAGCTGGTTCTGTCAGCGGGAGTGACAGCGTTGGTGGTCTGATTGGGCAATTCGACCAGGATAGAGTGACCAATGCATACTGGGACATACCAGCGACCGGGCAAGACGAGAGCGCTGGAGGAGGAGTGGGACTCGGAACGCTGGATGACGAGCCACCAGCTGACGGAATGACAGGAACTGATGCTGAAAAAAGCATGGAGGGATTCGATTTCGACCAGACGTGGACCACCGTCGAAAACCCACCGAACTACCCAGTGTTGCAATGGCAGGATGGCAGACATCCGAAAAAAACCACGGGGCATTCTGGAGGGACCTCCAATTCGACAGCCGGTGCCGGAGCCTTATCAGAGGCAACCATCGAAGCCACGGTGACGATTGACGGACAAGAGTATCACGTACTGCGAAATCTCCCCGATAAGTCCACTGGTACATATGCATATACGACAACAGGGTTCGAATTGCTCGAGCCGAATCTCGCAACTGATGTCGCCGTCAGTCACGAATTCTGTGATGCATATCTGTTCGACAGCGAGGAGCGTCTCGAGTATACGAATGAGCAACATGCAAAGTTCGATACTGTCGAAGAGTTAGCCCGAACCGCAAATCTACTGACTCAATTGAGCGGTGCATTGGCATTGTACACGATCAGCCCATTATCTGCAGCACCACAGGTTGCTGAATCTTTAGGCACAGTTATCGACTGGGCCTCGCATGAACTTACCGACCCATATCAGCAACAGTACATGAAAATGGCGGCAACCAGTAGCACGACGACTGGGCAAATGAAGAGGTGCCGGATGCCGGTGGGTCACTACTTGACTTGAGTGCTGATGCGACTGAAATATTTAAACTAACCTTGCAAGCAGCAGAAGTCGCTAAAGGTATTAGAGAAATTGCCAAAGCAGTACCGACCGTTGTCGATGTTCTTCGTCAATCAGATTCAGTTGTAACGGACGTTGATCCAAATACTGTTTCCGGTGTCGGTGATCTCCGAAATGCTGGCTATACAGCCCTCGCGGGCTTGGCTGTGAGTACAACTGTGGATACAATTGGGAACATCGCTGAAGTACAGGCGAAAAGTGCGGCGCTTGGCGGCGGAAGTGCAGGTGCTCGTCGACCAATTCTGAATGAGATTATAAGCCTCGAGAATCGAATTCAGGAGTACCGAATCGGGACTGCGGGAATCCTTCGGATACAGGCACTCCGACAAGTTGATTATCAACTAGAAGCGGCTGCATGGGAGGGTATCAGTACCCTCTATCAAAACCTCTCCGACGGGCTACTCGGCCCTGGATACGACGCAGTCTTCGGTGCAGATGACTTCGCAAAAAGAGCGGCGCAAAATGCTGAGTCCTGGCGAAATCTCAGCCATTACACGATGAAGGGTACAGGTGAACATCTCAGACGGGGACTTGATCACTACGAGAAATCACTCAACAAAGCGGAATTCGGTGAGCAAACTGCAATAAGATATCAATGACAGACCAGAACCGTCCAGATACTGAGGAGAGTTCCACTGGTCAGATGGCAGACCGTCAGCAGTCGAAGGCCTCACAACCAGTTCAGGAACTGATATCAGATAATAAAGCATTTCTCTCACGCCGGCGTACCCTTGGTGGACTGCTCGTTGTTATTGGAGTTGCAGGCTGGACATTTCGTGAGCAGTTGCCCGGTTATCGTGACCAGATTGTGACTGATGAGGGCGAAGTTGGTCCATCTCCGTGGGAAAAAGAACAGCAACTGCGTGAAGCGAGGCAGAATCAAAGATTAACACTGGTACCGTCTTTTGGGTACGAGCCTGTGACCGAGCAAACAGACGATGCTACTGTCCCAGTCAGTAGAATATCTGCTGCTCCGAACGCATCTGGAAACGGTGATCGGATAAGGTGTACTGTCGCATCGGGATTTACCGACGAATTCATTGAATTGCTAGTCGCATTGTGGGCAAACCCGGACCAAAAGAGAAATCAATATGAGACATCAGTCGGTGGATCTTCCCTTGAATTCGAAGTGATTCCAGGCGACAACATCTGGATTGGGATAGCAATCCAGCCAGCAGAGCAAACAAATAGGGACCATCCGTCTTTAGCTAAGCTCAGAACGTCGTGACAGTGGCGGCTTTTCGGGACTTCTTTTCGACAGGAATGAGGAGGCAACGGCTGTGTACACTGAAGCCTCCTCAGACGTAATTGAACAGCGGCTTACTAACCTCCTTCCCTCTGAAGCGCTCGAAGACCACGCCGAGGCTGTCGGCGTGGTCGAGCGTGAAGGAAAACTTCAGATACCGCCTCTCGTCTGGTCATTCGCGTTCGGCTTCGCCACCGGCGAGAGCCGAACGCTGGCTGCCTTCCGGCGGAGTTACAATGCAACTGCTGACGAGACGCTTTCTCCTGGCGGTTACTACCAACGGCTGACACCAAATCTCGCGACGTATCTCCGCGACCTCGTCGAGGCCAGACTCGACGAGGTCGCTGTTCCTCACACTGTAACGGATGAGCTCGAACGATTCAGAGACGTGATGATCAGCGACGGGACGATTGTTCGACTCAATGAACTTCTCTCCGACGAGTTCCAAGCTCGCAAGAAGGACCAAGCTGGAGCCCGGCTCCACTTGGTCCACAACGTCACCGACCAAACAATCGATCAGTTCAGCATCACGGATGAAAAAGCGCACGACAGCACTGAGTTTGACACAGGATCAGGCTCGAAGGTCGGTTAGCACTGCTTGATCTAGCGTATTTCAAGTACCGCCGATTCGCGCTGATTGATGAGAACGACGGGTACTTCGTAAGTCGTCTGAAAGAGAGTGCAAACCCGGTGATAACGGAGGAACTACGGGAATGGCGTGGCGACGCCATTCCCTTGAAGGGAAGCAAGTCTTCGACGTTGTTGACGATCTCTACCGGAAGTACATCGACGTAGAGGTGGAGGTGGAGTTTGACCGTCGCGAGTACGCGGGAGAACAGTCACAAGATACGAAACAGTTCCGTGTCGTCGGCGTCCGCAACGAGGACGCCGACGACTACCACCTCTATATCACGAATCTCTCGCGAGAGGAGTTCTTGCCGGAAGATATCGCAACGATGTACCAATCCAGGTGGGCAGTTGAACTGTTATTTCGTGAACTCAAGACGCAGTACAGATTGGACGAGTTCGACACGACAAAACCGCATATCGTGGAAATCCTGATCTACGCCGCGTTGTTGTCACTGGTAGTGAGCAGAGAGTTGCTCTCGTTGGTAATGGAACACGCAGAGGACAGTGCTGTGTTTCCACCGGAACGCTGGGCGGCGACCTTCCGGTCGCACGCCCAGCTCATCCTCGATCGGCTCCGTCAGTTCCTCGGGTACTCACCGCCACCGCTGTTGGATCGGCTAATCGAAGATGCCCAAAAAATCCATCAGCAGCGTCTCGTGCTTCAGGAACGACTGGCTACCGGTATCCAGCCAAGAACCGCAGAGGTGGCTTAGCTAAAGACGGATGACAAATAGGGACATTGTGCACACTGTTCGTGGTGTGAATGAACAAACAGTTGTTGATTTGATTGAAACGTATGATTCGTTCTAAAGTCGGGTTAGGCTGTTCTGTTTAGTAAAAATATCGTCGAGAGTTCATACTTCCTCACCTCCAGTGAGAAGCATCTTGATTCGCCTTCATCGAGGTGGGAAGTAGTTAGGTAAGATCTGAGATAATGAAGGAAAAAAGGTATTATGTGCAAAACTGTCACCCCTCACTGGGTTCCAGTTGCGCCCCCGGTCACCAACAGCATTCTTTTCGAATGTAACTCCCTCTCAATTAATATAGGTATTTATTATGTAGGATAATTTTGACCTCATAGCTCACAGTTAGACAGTTCTGTCAGGTTATGACTATTGTTGCCTACACCATACACAACGAAACCCTGAGAATGATAATATATTTATAATTCTGACTAGAATACAAATAATATTGAAAACGATCAATAGGATTTATTTTATATACCTATTGAAATATCAGGTATGGCAACATCAGAACCCGACCGAGTTGTTGAAGAGCTCACTCGACCAGTTGTGAAACTACTTCTTGCCCTAATTGGTTTATTCGTTCTACGATTTATTGTCGTTCGACTGCCGGGGTTGGAGACCCAGATACCAGGTGGAACTGCAATTACGTTTGCAACGCTGGCTGCTGCGGTCATTACACTCGTAATGATTGCTATCATTGTAAATTTCGGTCGTGAGTTGGAACCACGTCTTAACCGGGTACTTTCTGGACCAGCCGAAGTAGTTTCGGACATGTCCGAAGCAGTGAAACAAATTGTGTTTCTCGTAGCAATCTTTATCGCGTACGATGGAATGACCGGTGTTGCTCTGCCATTCTTAATACCTGATCCTGGACCCTGGGTGTACGATATATTCTTCCTTCTGGTTGCTTTAGTTCCAACAGTTATCATTGCGCAGCGGATATTTGGAAACATAGATGAAATCACAGATATACTAACCCAACAAGTTAAATCCGTAACTGTAGATAAAACTACTTGCCCATCGTGCTCTGCCTCAGTCCGTGCAAGTCTAGATTTCTGTCCAGAGTGCGGAGAGACCCTTCCTGATCAAAAGAAGGCTGTTGAACATGACGAAGACAGTTCTGTGTCCATTTGTCCAGAATGTAGCGCTGATGTGGAAGAGACTGCGGCGTTTTGTGGATCTTGTGGTACCGAAATAGCCACTGGAGGCCAAACTACAGCAAATGAGGGGCAAACTACAGCAAATCCTAATCCGGACTGAAGATGAACTTTAACCGGAGCCGCCGGAATATACTGCAGGGTATTACAGGTTTGGGGCTTCTCCCGTTATTGGAACTGCAAGACAATACGTTTGAATCCCAACAGAATAAAGAGGTAGACAGTGGATCATCGTTGCCACCGCTGGCCTGGGAGTGGACTGGCGACGTGTCGAATCGTAACCAAGTCATCCATGACCTCGTTGAAACACAGGATGGTGCTATCGCCTGCGCTGGGATGGAAGGTAACGATTCAGGAGTACAAGACGTTCTATTGCAGAAAATAGACTCTTCCGGCGAACCGATTTGGGGTCGCACGTTTGGCGCCGATCAGAACGATGCAGCTCTCGGCGTTGTCGAGTCGGATAATGGATCGCTTGTGCTCTGTGGGGGATCGATGTCCGAGGGTTCGAATCTTATGGACACGACAGTCTGGCTGGCCGGTGCCGACGGTACCCTTGAGCGATCCGTGTCACTCGGGAGACCGGGGACGAACGATGCAGCCCATGCGATAACTCCCGGCGTTTCCAGTGGGTTTCTACTAGGAGGGGGAACTCACTACCTCGGTGGGGCCTTCGGTGACGGCGTAGGACGACTGGTCAAGATCGATGATGACGGCTTTGAAGAGTGGTCAACGACGATGGAAGACGGGTCTGCGGGTGAAATCTACGACGTTGCGACAACTGGTGACAGCAAGTATGCATTCGTGGGTACACGAGCCGGTGAGGATGATGAAGGACACGCGTGGCTAGGGGTTGTCGACCGTGACGGCGACCTCGAGTGGAGTAAAACGTACGGTGCGTCCGGCAGCAGGATCGGATACAGTCTGATCGAAACCGACGATGGCGGTTTTGCATTCGCGGGTACGACCCAGCCACCTGGACAGGATGAACCTCGAGCATGGGTCGTGAAAGTTGACCTTCGCGGCGATGTTGAATGGGAACGGACCTACGGGGGAACCGGACACGACGCGCTGGTATCGATCAACAAGGCGATGGATGAGGGCTACATCCTCGGCGGATGGACAGAAGATAAGGACGATGGGGACGTGGGTTGGCTACTCCATATTCATACTGATGGCGAACTAGTAGGAGAGCAAACCTACGGTGACAGTGGTCGCGACCGATTCAATAAGGTTGTCAAGATCGGCCAAGGATATTCGATAGGTGGGTTCACGACGGGTACTAGCAGCAACCCAACCGCTTGGGTAGCCAAAGCTGGTGAGGAATCTGATTCCGTAGACATCGCAATAACGAGAGAAAAAACGACGGTCAAATCGCCAGTTACTGTACAGGTAACAGACCCAGATGAAAATGAGTACGAATATCGATGGCGGGTTGTCGATATGCCCTCCGGAAGTTCACCAGGATTGCTACATGGTGAGAACGAGGCGGAGACACCGAACGGAGAATTTGTGCCAGGTATTGGTGTGATAAAAAATAAAGAGACGAAAGAGAAAACGCATGCAGTACTCCGGCCCGACGTACCCGGCACCTATACGCTCGAAATTGAAATCAGGAATGCGGACGGATCAGTAGTTAATCGTGATCAAATCGAGATTTCTGTCGACTCGGATTGGCTGACGCATGACAAGATGGATGATGGAGAATACCCAGGGTTCGCAGTTGATGGTATCGAAACCGCTTCGGAACTTGCTGAAGCCTACGCGCCTGTCTATCATTTTCATAGTGATGAAAAGTACTTCCCGACCCGGTTTGAAGCGTTCGTCGAGAATTCCGAACTTCGCTTCCGGACGACTCCGGAAACATCAATCACCGCCACTACTGTCGTCCCAAATAAACAGAGAATTGAAGACATCACGCTCCTCACCCTCGGTGACGAAACACTCGATCCAGACTACGAAATCACGAACCAAGCGAACGAACTGTTTTTGAAGAGTGGTCAGACAGATAATCCAGAACAGGCCTATCAAAACTATCAGAAGGAGTATCCCCCTACAATCCACGCGAGTGTGACTGGGACGGAATACGACGGAGAAGAGTACGTTGCGTTAACGTACTGGGCATTCTATCTGTTTGATCCAAAGAAAGGAGACGTGACAACGGATACTACCGATGCGATTAAGAGTCTAACTGACACCGATGCGATTAAGAGTGTATTAGCGGCACACGCCTCTGATCTCGAAACGGTGACGATTTTGTTCGATCAAACCGGACCGCAATGGGTTGCGGCCGCCCAACACTACAGTGGAGAGTTCATGCGGTGGCAAAAGGTTGCACACCAGGCCAAGGAAGGACCATTAGATGTGTATCCCGCGAAGGGAGCACATTCATCATTCCTCGTTAATACGCAAAGTGACAAGTACGAAGGAAATATTCCCGGTCAATACCGGTGGCTTCCTAAATGGCAATATCATCTTTATGTGTCAGATGCTGCTATTTCTGAAATAAATATCAAACCAACAGACACACTTGGTCCGGTCGGTGGCTTCTTTGGCGATGAAACGGGAAGTGCTACGACTTGGTCTTTCGAAGATGGTGACTACGACCTCGTTATGCTCTCGGATTCTGAGGGCGAAGACTGGCGAGATTTTGCAGGTAAATTCAAATCTGAGGGAGTCCTGCTAGAAGGAGGACCATTCCCTCATCAACGTTCTAAGAGATGGAATGATCCCGGTCAGTGGTTCCCCAACCACATGCTACCCGAACACGATGTACTTTCAGCAGGGGGAGGTCTGTCTAAAATTATAGATTATGTAACAAGAACGAGTTCGTTCGTGACTGATGAAAACAATAGAATTACATCGTTTGAAATAAGCAATTTCAAAAATCCCGGCGTAAAACCACACACATTCTATGTTACTGGCGAAATCACTACTTCCGGTTCTAATGATACGTCCCCCAGTGCAACAGAAACGAGGACTCAAGCTCCAATACTTGAATTCGAGGAGCCACTTGGCTGGAATGAGGATACCAGTATTACGATTCCACTCGAACAGTTGCCAGCAGAGGGAGAAATTTCGATCGATCTATCAATCCGAACCTATCCGGAACGCATCGTGAGCAATCTGAATACAAGCGATCAAGATACCATCCTCACCGTGCGCAAATCAACTGTTTTGGATCTTCCGACTATATCGGTTAGCTTCCCAAATATTGTCAGTGCCTTGGATAAGCAGGAGAACGAACCTGAAATCACGCCTCTCAGTAATCACGGGGGCGATGGTCGTAAAAATCAACACGAAGCCCAAGATTCTCATTCATTTTCCGGTCAAGAAAGAGTTGTCACGCCAGGTGACGATATCAAATCGAATCTAACAGTCACAAATGAAGGTGATACGCCTGAATCACTCTTGATAACGCTACTGATCGAAGAGACCCCAGGATCGCCTGTCGTTGATTGGCCGATTGATTCGAAAGAGGTCTCAATTGGACCAGGCGAATCCCAGGAAGTCACGCTATCCTGGGAGGTAACCGAGGAAATTCCGGAGGGGACGTACGATATGGTTACCGAGGTGTGGCTTGAAACCGACCCAGACAACCTGACAACACAGCTCAATAGCAAGCGCGACTCGAATGCGTTCGCTGTTGAAAAGCCAATGGGGGAATTAGATGTAACCTCCACGCCAGAGGAAGCGATGGTGACAGTGGATGGTGAAATATTAGGAGTAACGCCATTGAACGCAGACCTCCCCATTGGGACCTACGAAATAGCAGTCATAAACGAGGAGTATGAACCTGTGTGGGATGAGGTCTCGATCGATGCTGGCGAGACGACTGTCGTCTCGTTTGAGTTGCACCCTCTTGAGGAAGAAAAATCCTCCACAGACGTCGATAGCGGATCAGATGATGGCGGGACTGATGATGAGGATGCACTTCTTGATGAGATCAGATCACATCTCGATGTCGTAGTAGTGAGTGCGCTCGCTGGATTCGGTAGCGCCGGATATCTTATAAAACGACGGCTCACTTCCGAGGAAAATAACGAAAACAACCAATAGTAATTATGAAAAGAAGAACGTATCTGAAACGATCGGCAACAGTTCCAGTTTTACCAACCATTCCGATGGGAAAACGATCCGGCTCCGTACCGTTACAGACCTCGGGAGACGACGAGACCGGAACGTACCACGATATCGATTCGTCCGCGTTCCCCACTAACGTGACGGTCGGATGGATCAGCGATCGGTTCATCCAACTCAACGAAACGGACGCGCCGGTTGTCGGCCACGAAATCTCGTCCACGGCACTGGTGATGGAAGTCGCGGAAACGCTTGAAGAGTTCGATGTGCTCAAAACAGGTTTCGACTGGGATGAATTCGATTACACTGGTGCGGATGCGTTTTCACAGTTGTTCGCACCCCACGCATGGCCACTGCACGGATCCGTCACTCTCCCCGATGGCTTCTTCAACACTCATGTCATTGCGTGGGTAACCGGGATTCACGACGACTACTATAGCCCTGACATCGACGAAGGGGAAACCGAAGCTGGAGCTATTCCGTCCGATCGGTTGTTCTACGATCTTTACGGTCATGCTCCGTTCATGTTCGCTGTTATACCCGCAGTGGAGACGCCGGAGCCAGGGAGTGTGATCGATTTCGATGCGACTGTTCGGCATACGAACGGGGATGATAGTCATCTCGAAACTGCCCCAGATGGTGGGTATCTGGATATTGGAACCACCGAAACCAAAGACACCCTCCGGACTCCTGATACGGAGTGGGATCGTAACGCTGCAGCCGTTTTCACTGGTCTGCAACAACACCCACAGCCGCGGTTAACGACATCGGTCAATGCGCTAGAGTACGAAGATGATCTATTACGCCCCACTGGTGGATCAGTCGTCACAAAACG
This sequence comes from Halovalidus salilacus, assembly GCF_031852275.1. Taxonomy (GTDB): domain Archaea; phylum Halobacteriota; class Halobacteria; order Halobacteriales; family Natrialbaceae; genus Halovalidus; species Halovalidus salilacus. The sequence continues at coordinate 94,672 of NZ_CP134701.1, forward strand.
GGGGAGGGTATCTGACTCGACAGTCTCCTCTGACGACGTCGTACGGCGACACAAATTACAGAGCGAGGAACACGATATTCTCGTCGGTGGAACGCTTTCGCATTCGTGGGATGATGACGGACAATTAGACACGACTGGTCCGGTGAATGTCGCCATTGTTGTCGATACGTCCGGAAGTATGAGCGAGCGTGACGCCGGTATGACTCGCAGCGACGGAACGCCAATGTCCCGCATAGAAGCCCTGCGAGAGAGTTTGGTTCCAGTCATGGATCTGATTGAAGAAGACTATCAAACGAGTCTCGTCGAATTCAACTCGAGTGCTAATGTTGTACACCCTTTGACGGAAGTTGACAATGTTGCACGGAGTGAATTGAAAGGAAGTGTACGAGGGCTTGTAGCAGGGGGAGGGACAACGATAGGGGGTGGAATGCGACTCGGAATGGAAACGATTGCGGATGAATCGGGTGAGAAAACGATGATACTCCTTTCTGACGGCAAAGAAAACGAACCCCCATACGTTGACAACGTATTACCGGAAATTCGAAATGCCGGTATCAAAGTATTTACTATTGGTATTGGAGCGGACATCGATGAACAGCAGCTAAAATATATCGCCGATCAAACTGGAGGGGACGTCGAAATTGACCCAAATATCGAGGAACTGAGACGATTCTACTTCGAATTGGCGGAGGACGCGCAGAACCGTCAGACCCTTTCGAGTGCCGAAGAGAGGCTTGATCAAGGGGACCGTATCGAAGACGACTGCAAGGTTGACAGTAGTTGCGAAGATGCCCAATTTTCGCTGTCATACGAGGGAAGCGATATGAATCTGATAGTAGTGGATCCGAATGGAAACGAGATAGTGGAGCGCGGGGACGTAGCTCACCGTGAAGGTGGGGCTCACGAAGTTTGGTCAGTCAAAGATCCCGAACCGGGTCAATGGAATTACGAGGTTGAGGTAATCCAGGTCGATGCTCCCCAGGAGACGCTCACACAAGCAACTGCGGATTCAACCGTGGACGGCGAGCTTTTCGTATCTGATGACTTGTACGAAGCGACAGGGCTTCTCCGGATTCAACTTCTAGTTTCCGAAGGTTTCGAACGATATGTGGGCGCCAATGCACATGCTGAAATTACCCCGCCATCTGGTGCGAATGACGATATAATTGAACTCTCGCTGGACGACAATGGTTCCGGACCAGATGATATCACAAACGATGGCATATACTCGGGTTACTTCCACCCGACAGAAATTGGAGAGTACGAATTCAAAACAATTGTAGAAGGTGGTGAATATGAAGAACTCAAGCGCGAATTCATTGATCATGTTAGTGTATCCACTGTTATCGATTCTCCTGCTAAACCATACCAGTCTGAAGCTTCGTATTTTGATATAATCCAAGAGTATGGTCCACTTGCGGGAGCTCTCATACTAATGGCAGGTGTAATGTATACCGTTTTACGATGGTTGGAACCAACAAATGAATCGGTGTAAGGAGTAATTCTGATTGTACGTGTTACCCCCGAGAATTCTACGGTCGGTACAGCGTAATTTCGTGAAACCATCTCATTGTCGCGGACAACTCGTTTGAGTTCGGCGTATGGATTGCGTCCCTGCTGGCAACTATACGCTGTCGGAACATTTGGATGTGGCCGTTGCTCATCCAACCAAGCTGACGCTGATCGCTGACACTGACAAAAAGACTGATCGTATCGATGCCAAAGAGTTAGCTCGGATGGTTCGGCTTGATGCAGTGCCAGAAAGGTACGTCCCGCCAGAACAGATCAGGGAAGCCTGCGCACTCGTGCGCGGGCGACAGAAGTTGGTCGAGAACCGAACCAATTTTGCGAACAAGGTACACGGTCTCCTTTCCGAACACGGGATCACTGAAGATATCAAGCCGCTGAGTGTCTCGGGGCGAGAGTCCCTGCGGGACCTCTCGCTCCCGACGCCGTGGGACGAGTTACTCACGTCGTATCTGGAGATAATCGAAACCCTCACCGATGAGATTGACCGGCTTGAAGCTGCAATCGAAGACCGCGCTGGGTCTCTGCGCGAGACCCAGCTGCTCATGTCGATTCCTGGCGTGAGCTACTATTCGGCGCTGATGATCTACGCATAGGTTGGCGAGGTGGATCGGTTTGACCGAGACAAAGAAGTGGTGAGCTACGCTGGATTGAACCCAGTGATCCGCGAGTCCGGCGACTCGCGGATCAAGGGTGGATTTCGAAACGAGGATCACGCCAATTACGTTGGATCCTCGTCCAGTGTGCACGTACAGCTGTCCATACCTGTGAAGATGCGTATTTGAGCCGATTCTACGATCGGTTAGCGGGAAAGAAAGGGTCGCAGAAAGCAATTGTTGCGACGGCTCGGAAACTGCTCGTCTCTATCTACCACATGCTTGATCGAGAGGAGGTGTATGATCCACCAGGTGTAAGTAGCTGAGCACCGCCGAGCGGCGGCGCTCGCAGGCCGGGTCGTAGGCCGCACCAGCCACAGCTACAGCACAAGATGTCTTCCGCCTGCCACAGTCTCAGGATTGTATCGGGTCGTGGTATTGTGGTTCTCGTACCTATCCTCAGTACAGCCTTGTTTCATGGTAACAATTATGTCGCTCACGGTGGTTTATTTAGGTAGCAGAATTTCCATAGGTAAAGACGGATGATCCCCGACCAAAGTAAGCATTTGGCGTGTGAGTATCCACCGTTGACACTGGACACTTCACGCGGCAGAAAGTGGTTGATATATGCTTTGAGGATGCCCGTATTCATACTCCGACTCTCTCAGTCGAACAACTAATTACTGCCCCCAAGGTTTCACAGAATTCCACCTGGTGGTAGTTCTAGAATGATCTACTGGATACGATCTCTGTATGTAGCAGCGATTCCGAGCAGGTTTTAAGAATTGCAACAGGGCCGATATATCTATCACGAGGATGTCAGAGCAAACGGACAGAGAGACACGCCAGTTATCGGACGTGAACGACCGGCGGGCTGACTCAGTATACTGTACTCCAATATCGCTAGTTGTCCACTCTGGCTCAAGGGACCAGTTGCTAACAAATAGCGGTCAGAATGAAGCGACTGAATCATTCGTGTAATTCAAACTGTCTGCTAATATATAGAGTGCGTTGGCGTTTAACAGTTCATTTTATTTGAAAACGTACGCAGAACCTGCAAACCTTCCGTTTGGGTCCTCGTCAGCCACTGCTCCAATGAGTGCGGCGGAACCGTCGCTTGCCAGTGACGCCGAGAAGCCGAACCCATCGCCTTGATCGCCGTCATTGGCAGTGAGTTTGGCTACCTGTTGCCATTGACCTCCTGTGTCTTTGAAGACATACGCTGACCCTGCCTGCTCGCCGTTTGGGTCCTCGTCACGCGCTGCTCCAATGAGTGCGGCGGAACCGTCACTTGCCAGTGACACCGAATAGCCAAACGCATCGCCTTGATCGCCGTCATTGGCAGTAAGTTTGGCTACCTGTTGCCAGTTTCCACCAGTTTCCTCAAAGACGTACGCCGCCCCATTTTCGTCGATGCGGGCTCCAATGAGTGCGGCGGAACCGTCGCTTGCCAGTGACACCGAATAGCCAACTGGGAATTCCAACCCTTCAGAAGTTTCACTCTCAGCGGTAATTCTGGCTCCCTGTTGCCAGCTTCCACCAGTTTCCTCAAAGATGTACGCCGCCCCATTCCCGTCGTCGCGGGCTCCAACAAGTGCCACGGCACCATTGGATGCTATCGATACCCCCCCACCGTATCTATCATATGTGTTTCCCCCATCAGGTGTGAGATCTGTTATCTGTTGCCAGTTTCCATCTTTTTCTTCGAACACGACTGGTGAACCTATGACAGTCCCAACGATAGCTGTGGTGCCGTCAGCAGCTATAGACGTTGAGCAGCCAAATTCATTATTCTGCCTACCGTTCTCATCAGTAAGTTTGGAAACTTGTTCAAACGAAGAGAATTGAATAGCATCTGAGCCATCACCATTATTTTCATCTCCATCTTCATTTCTATCATCCTCATTGGCGGGAGAGTCCTCTTCTACATCAGTGTCGTCACTTTCCAAAGCGCCACACCCAGCCATTCCAACTGTTCCAACACCTGCAACTATTGCGAGAAGCCTCCGTCTCTGTGATGAAACCATAAAAGGAACTGTCTTTCTCTGTATGTAGTTATTATAAGTATAATCAAGTATTCAATTATTATAACATGCGCCCGCATTGGTCTTTAGTTAGATTTTACACCTCGGTTGTATAGTCGCAGTTGTCCACTCTCTTGACGCGGCGGCAGCAAGAGTTCGGTCTGACACGGTAAGGTCGCTGATACGAGACGAAATACACTTCTGACGCCACGGATCGTCAAGAGAAAAAGTCATAAATCTGGTTGGTCTCGGCTGTAGTCGTCGTTCAGACCAATTTCCGAAGACAGCTGTGGCTGTTCGCCAGCCTCGCTCTGCCTGAAGCGAGGCGACTCAGCCGAGTCCGTGTTCGTATCCTGCTGGCAGTCCTTCTCCGTTCGTCCGATACTCCTCTTTCCAGCTGAGTTCGTCGTCTAACACCCGTTCGATCCCGTGCAGAAACGCATCACCAAACGCGAATGTTTTCGGGAGTGCTCGCCCGCCACGCCGTGGTCGGGCGAGCACGGCCCACTGTAACACGAGCCACAACTGCTCTAACAGAAACCCCACGTAGAACAACCGGATTGTCGTCGATGGCGTTGTTGTCAGGGCGCGCGCTTCTCGGAACTTCTCGTAGCTCTTCTCTATCCGTGACCGCTTGTTGTAGGTCGTAGCGACTTGCGCGGGCGTGCGGTCTTCCAGACCGTATGCCGCGTATCCTGTCGCTTTCACACCAGACTTTCCGCGGTCACCGTTCTGATAGGTGACGTTCACCGCCAGTGGATACGTCTGTTCGTGCTCCTTCCCTTCGCAAATCGTCTCTTCGGTCATGTGTGACGCGGTCTTGGAGAGTTTCTCCCGGAGCGAGTCTTTCCGGGTTATGACCGGAAAGACTGGCGGTGCTGTCTCCCGAAGAACACCGATTAACTCCCCGACAAAGGCGTCTCTGTCCATGAGGATCTGGTCGGTCTCGAACGGGTATGTCTCGACGCGGGCGAGCACACGCTCGACCGCGTCGGCCTTGCTGTCCTCACCGTCAACTGGTTCAACCGCCAGTGTGAGTGGCTTTCCCTGTGCGATGACGAACGCAGTACAGTACCGGTGACACTTCGTGGTTCCGTCCCGTGCGTCCATTCTCCTGAACTCATCTTCGTCGTCTGGATGACCGTGGAACGGATTGTCCATGAAGTCCAGACAGATGGTTCTCGACCCGCCGCGGTCGAGAACCGTCATCGCCACCAGTGCGAGGACATCGTTGACAGCATCAAGCATCGGCTCTTTCTCCAAGGTGTGCAACCAGTCCATCACTGGCTCGCGGTTTGGCGTGTCCTCAGTGTTCGTCGTAACACCGTTGACTGAGGTTGTGTCAACAGCAGCTCGTAAGACGACTTCCATGATCTCCTCGGAATCGAGGCCGGAGCCCTCGATTCCTTCCATCGGTATCAGCTCAGGCAACTCCATGCTAAGAGACTTCAACTGCCTGTTCGAAATGTACTCGTCCGGATCTGTGAGGATGCGTTTGAGTCTTGGGAACTCCATCACACACAGGAATCCGGACAGCGGCTGAATCAGGCGACTGATTCAGTCGCGTCATTCTGATCACTACGTGTCAGTAACTGGTCCTTTGAGCCAGAGTGGACAACTAGCGAATATCTGCTATTCGACGACTTCTTCGTCGGCTTCGTCGTTCCCGCCACGGAATTTTTTCAGCGTTACAATTCCAACCACGACAGCTACTGCGGCAAGGATTCCTTTCTTTAGTTTTCCCATGTACCTCTCTCGCTCACGTAAATCAAATAGTCTTCTGATTTATTTACGGACTAGCAGTCGTCTACTGTTGGCCAGAACTCTTGACACCAACGAACAGTTTCAGAGTCGGAAGACGTAGGCGAGAACTTGTACTGAAATGGCGCTCTTTATTCAGTACCAGCGATCAGTCCCATCGAAAATCACACAGAAGGGACTGATGGTGGCGGGTTCCACAATGTTGTTGACAACGATGGTGCCTTCGAAAGCGACACTGTACAGGAGGAAGGGTCCGAATTCGAGTATACATTCGACAGTGAGGGCGTGTATAAATACGTCTGTACGCCACACGAAGTAATCGGGATGAAAGGCGTCGTCGTTGTCAGCTGAAACAAGAAGGCGACTCCACGAAAATCCCGCTGAAATCCCTGAAGTGTGATGTTATCATAGAGTCCTGAATGTCGATCCCTCCCATGCACTATCAAGGACGGTAACGTGACAGACGATCCGATAACTAGTCGAAGAGTGCGTCGCCTCGCTCTTTCACCCGCCGAGTTCGCTCTTAGCTGTAGGATTCGTGGGTCGTCTCGATACTCTTGTGTCGAAGGGCGTCCTGCGCGAGTTCGGCCTGTTCTTGATAGAGGGTGTCTCCGAGTCCACGCCGTGCGCCGTGTGGTTTGAGTGGCTCGGCAAACTCGTACTGTGAATCTGCACAAAGGCGTTTCAAAATCCGCCGGACACCATCGGTACCGAGTGACGGCGGACAGGATCCGTTGTCTCGGAGATCATCCCACACGGTGTCTGGTGAAGTCTCGACATCAGCAGGCAACTCGCCATAGAGTGTCGGGAGGTGCATTGTCGGCAGTACCGGCCAGTCATCGGTCGGCGGATCGAGCAGTTGCTTCCAGCGCCGGAGCGGTTCGATCGCCGGTTCGAACAGTGGTGCCTCTTCCCACTCGCGGCTCTTCCCGTAGACGAAGATGATCCCATCGTTGAGATCCAGATCTGTCCAGCCCACTCCGTTGCGTTTCTCATCCTCACTGACGGCTGCGATTTCTGCACCACGACACCCGCTGTAGGCCAGCAAATAGACAAGTGCACGATCACGGTAGGCTTTGAAGCGGTCCCTATCCCGATTGCCCGCACTGTCAAGCACTTCATCGACGACCTGGTCCGTCGTTGCACAGATCGCGTCGCGTTCTCGCTCACTCCAGAACTGTCGGTCGGGTTCGCTTGATACGTCGGGCAGTGGCTCGGTCGCTGTCTCTGTTCTGGCAGGGTTGCGGTCGAGATACTGGTCGCGAACAGCCCACCCGAGCCAGGCAGCCACGTAGTCGTAATACTGCGTCACCGTGCTGCCAGCAGTGATCTCCGAGTCCTCGTCATCTAAGCACGCTCGCAATGCCCGGGCAAACTGGCGGAGGTCATAGCTGTCGATTGCCTCGACTGTTTCGACGCCACGCTCTCGGCGCAACCATTCGGCGAAGAGCCGCAGTACGTGTGCGTTGTTACGTTTGTACTTCCCTGAGTCGAGATCAGCCAGTCGATCCTGGATTGCTGCCTCGAGGACATCATCCCTGGGGGTAGCATCGAACTGAGTGGGCTGCACCATTCGTGCTGACCCGACGGCGGCGGGTGACTAATAACCACTCGGTCTTACTGAACTAAGCACGAGTGGCTACACACACCACGTTTCCCGAGAAAACCGCCAGACAGCAGTCTGATCACTATTCTATAAACCATAGAACGCTATAGCCAATTACCGCGAATTTTTGACCTTTCTAAAAGGTCATAATTGAATATCAGAACGGGGGACTATCAGACGGAAACTTTGAGACACCGATTACATGCGATTACGAGGGTGGTTGCCGTGACTGGTGGCAGTAGTCGGTCTTCTACCATGGACCGCTCGGAAATCCTCGGATATAGCAGAAATAATTCAGTACTCAGTAGATATATATCTGTACAGATGCTAAGATAATTACGGAGACAGCACACATGGATCTCACTGATATTCCAGACGATGCGTATGCCGGCGACGAATCCCCGCCAGATCTCAACGAACTGGAGTCCCCCGATTCACTGCTCACGGGAGGGCCGATCCGCGAGCGCATCCTTGCTGTCGTTACCGGACTGCGAACCCCAACGAAGGTGTCCGAAATCGCTGAGCTTGCTGACTGCGATACCGAAACTGCCCGAAGCTATCTCGAGTGGTTCCACGAGATGGGACTGGTTCATTCCCACGACGGTCCCCCAGTCAGATACGAACGCAACGAGGCGTACTTCCAGTGGCGACGTATCAACCACATCCGTGAACAATACTCCGAGCAGGAGATTGTCGAGGCACTCTCGGACACCATTGACCGCATCGACGAGTACAGATCCCAGTTCGACACAGACGATCCCGACAATGTCTCTCTCGTCGAAGCAAGCCAAGATATGCCAACCGAAGACGCCTGGGAGGGGCTTTCCGAATGGAAAACCCTCAAACGCAGAGCTGCTCTCCTTGACGCGGCGCGGCGTGACAGCCCAGTCTCGGGGAGCACTCCTCGTGGAATCGATGCCTGACTCTCCGTCCGACCCGCCTCGGACGGGCCCGGTTGATACAGAACTGCTTGATCAGATTGCTGCATACCTTTCTAGAACTGCTCGGTTTGATGATGTTCAGTCGCGTCCCGCATATGCGCCCACCACTGTCGTCGCAGACTACAATCTTGGTTACTTTCCTGGCGGGGTTGCGCGTGCGTCTCTTCGAATCCGGTGGTTCGAAACCGACGACTTCAGCATCCACTACTCCGAGCAATACCAGACAAACGATTCTTGGGAATGTCGCTGGGATCGTCACCCAAACGATCATAACACTCGCGAACACGTCCATCCGCCTCCGGATGCACGGACACCGGGCGAGGACACTGACTATCCAAACGAGTGGCGGGAGGTTCTTGCCACCATACTCACCCATCTTGACGAACGGATCGAGGCATTCTGGACCGAGTAGTTCTCACCAGTACAGGGAGTACTCACAACATTTCCGCAATGATCTCTAACCGGGATTGCGGACGCTGGGGGGGTGGGTGCCGAGGTCTTACCAAACATTTGTTTGCTTCTAAATTCTATTGTTTGGTAAGAAAATGACAGCACTTACTGAAGCGGTATCCTGAGATCCAAGAGGCGTATTTTTCCGGCGGTGGGTTCCGGAAGGTTGGGTACTACGTGAGGACAACGGGAGTGGTGTCGGAGGGAGTGATTGAACGGTATATCGAGGGGACAGAACACTGCTTTCTCCCTCTTGCACGGCAACTCTGATGGATTTCTGATAAGCAACACATTTCGCCAGTAACATCTTGACCTGTACTAAGCGCTGGCCACTCCGTAAGACCCTTTCTATGACAGGCTTGCTTCACTTGCAATGGTGGTGTGTGGCTCCTGTATTTGAGACGATACTGGAACCTTGCAGCTATTATATTAGTCTCTCCAAAGACGGCTCACTCATCTTCGTCTGAGGGAGGCCGTTCAGACAACCGGTCGAACCGACTCTGGGCTGATTCGCGTCGTTCCTCTGTTTTGCTCGCATTGTAGGTCGCACCATGTAATTCTCCGTCCTGCACTTCGACTGTGAGCACGGCATCGGCGTGCTGCCCATCCTCGGGCAACGCTGCTGGGTCGACAAGCAGTTCGTAGGCGTCCGCCCCATCCTCTTCGAGGAGCACGGCTGCGAGGCCGTCTTCGATCCGGTCGACAACAGCCGTGTACGCTCCGTCGGGGATCATGAGTACTCCTCCATCAGCACACGTTCTCCTTCACTGGTCCTGACAATAACGGTATCGCCGCCATTGTTCCAGACTGGACTGCCGGCATCCCAGTACAGTTCTGTCTCGGTGTCAGTCCCACTGCCGGTCCGTACCGTCACCGATGCCCCGGGTTCGAGTGTGAATTCAGTCGGGAACGTGTACTGCTTCCCGACTTCGTCTTCGACTGTCCAGCTGCCCAGTGCCAACGCTTCATCACCGGTGTTCTCGAAAACAATGTACTCGTCATTGAGATTCTCACGATCGTCGCCCGCTGCATCGGCGTGGATTGTCTGGATCGCAAGCTCTCCACCAGTATCCGTGTCGCTGTCGTCGTCGGTGTCAGCGTCAGTGTTGGTGTCCGTCGTGTCTGTCGTGTCCTCGATCGGGCCGGCACCGATCTGCTCGCGTTCACTCACCTCCCCGTTCGTGCCCGGTTCGATTGGGTCGCCATCGAACAGCGACAGCGGGTCAGTTGGCGCTGACTGCTGTGTCCGGATCGAGACACCCTCACCATTCGAGACAAAGACCACGTCGCCATGTGTCGCCGTCCAGTAGGTCGTGATCGACCGGTCGGCGAAAATCTGGAGGACTTCATCGTGAGGGTGGCCGTACTGGGAGTCATAAGCACTCGAAATGACCGCTACCTGTGGATCCGCCGCGTCTACCAATGCATCGCTACTGGAACTGCTGCTGCCGTGATGGCCCGCCTTGTAGATCGTCGAATTGAGCGCGGAACCATACTCTTCAACCAGATACGACTCCTGTTGCTCCTCAGCATCGCCGGTATAGAGGAAACTCGTCTGTCCGTATGCAAACCGCAGGACAATACTGTTCTCGTTGCGATCCTCACCACTGAGATACTCTTCCGGTGGGCCAAGCACATCTACGTCGACGTCCTCGAACGGAATGGAATCTCTTTCCTGAGTCCTGAACAACTGGACGTTATATTCCTCGACAGCATCGAGGTACTCATTGTAGGTGTTGGTACTGGCAGGAATCCCTGGATCGTAGACTGTGCCAACACCATCCGCTTCAGTTTCGTAATACTCGATGATAACGGCGTTCCCGCCGATGTGATCGGCGTCATTATGCGAGGTGACGAGATAGTCGATCCGGTCGATATCATGACGTTGTAGGTAGGAGAGGACATGCTCGCCGTTATCGTTGAAATGGCCAGTATCGATGAGCATCGTCTCACCGGTTGGTCCGACAACCAACGTCGCGGCGGACTGGCCGACATTGATATTATGGACAGCCAGTGTACCATTCGCCTCGAACTCGCTAGGTGAGTCATCCTGTTCGATATCTGTTGGGGCATCTTCTCCGCCAGCATCGGATAACGTTGCGCATCCAGACAGAATAACCAGGATTGCCAGTAGGATAAGTGCGAGCGAGCGAGACAGCTTCATACCCGACGATTGGGAGCCGGCGGTATAGATGCAGGGGTGTCAGCGCGTTCCCAACTTGACACTCAAATGACTCCAGCGCTTGCGAACTGACCGCTGAGAGTTATACCAAACCTCGTATATTTTCTAGAAGCGGTGCAAGATAGAGCGCACGTATTCAGCATCAGACTATTTGAATCAGGACTATAGTCAAGTAACTCCAGCCACCACTCGACATAGGAAAAAGTATGTCGTCGACACTCCCGATCCCGGTAGACATCACACTCTCAGACGTTGAATACGTCGTCTCGGACTTGCATCTAAACCACCAGAACATCATTGAGTACTGTCGCAACGACAAGTTCGACGCGACGCAGTCAGGTCTCGATGACATGAACTGGCACCTGCTGGCGGAGTGGAACCGTCATGTCGGGTCCGATGAGACAGTCGTCTTTGTCGGTGATTTCGCCTGGTTTATCGATCAGGATCCGATCACGCAGCGGAAGGTCGATAATCTCTGGGATGCCTTGGCCGGCGAGAAGGTGTTTGTCCGAGGGGACCACGACCATGTGGTTCCCACGAGCGCTGAGACGGTCGTCTATTCGGCGGAGATACAGCGTGAAGAACGAACGTACTTCGTCAGTCACTTTCCGGGTGATACACCTGAGTCCCTACCTGGAAAGGGCATGCCAGACGACTTTAAGCAGGTACTTCCCGACGCATTCGCTGATCGACTGGAGTGTTGGCGGATCCACGGTCATCACCACAACAACTGGCCGGACCTGTACCCGCTCGTCAATCCCGACCGGCAGACGGTCAACTGCTCTGTCGAACTGACTGACTACAGGCCACTTTCTATGGACATGATTGACGAATTTGTAGCACACAATGAGTGGAAACAATCTCTGTGACGACTAGATTCAAACTGAATAAACTAAATGACGACTGACTGCTGCATAGACACTGACGGCACAGAACAAAGGGGGGGTTCGTGAGAACACATAGTCAGATTATCACCAGTCAATCTGACCCCCACAGATCAAGAGCCGAAATATTCCCGACTATAATTCCACAGAATTGAGATTTCCGTCACAGAACCCCCTCTTCTTTCTCTATCCCGCTGATTTTTCCCGCTTCGCCTCCGATTCGACGAATCGTGAGGCTCGCTTCAGATTTGTGCCGATAGCTTTCGCTATGGACGCATTCTTTACCTTGATCGTCCCTGTGAACCGTGTTTTCTCTCCATCCTGGTGATACACCTCGTTGACCAGCGACTCAGCTCCGGCACGTAAGTTCAGAAACTCCTCTTCTGCCGGATCGTCGAACCGCTTGCGTCAATGCGCAAGCTCTAATTTCCGTTCGTAGAATCCGTAGCTATAGAACCGCTGTTGTTCCTGCACGAAACACTCCTCTTTGTGCGGACACCCTTCGCAGAAGTCGCTGTTCATCCGTCCTGAAATACGACCACTCTCCTCCTTGTACCGTTGTTCGAATGGTTCGTGTCCTGCCGGACACGCAACCATTCTGTGACCATCCCACTCTGCATCGGCCAGCGATAACTTCTCATCAGGAGGTCGAGTACCAGTCAACCCGGTGAAGTGCTGCGTGATCCCCTGATCACTGCAGCACGCCTCTACCTCTTTGTGCGTGTAGCCACCGTCCACGAGCAGGTCAGTTAAACCAGTTTCTGTGGGGAGTGTTGGGATATCTTTTGCCAACATGTCACCGTCATCTGTGTTATTCGTATCCACGCGAACGGTTGTGATGAGTCGAAACGGATTGTCGCCACCGCAGGTTTCAGCGACATTGGCTTTGTATCCACAAGAGGACGTTCCCTTCTTGCGTCGGTACGTTGCTTCGACATCGTGAGGATTCTGCATCGAACCACTACCGACCTTGTCGGGCTCTTTCAGCCCGACGCGGTCTTGCTTGGTCTCGTCTTCGCCAGTATTCACTGTGTCCTCATCTCTCTGTTCTCGTTGTTCGGTGTCTCCACTGGTGCTGAAGCTTCTGATTGGTTCCCAGCCCGGTGACGAGTCACCGGGCGACTCTTCGGTCTTTTCGTCTCCAGATGGCTCAGCTTCTTCGAGTTCTGCAATGCGATAACATTGCTCGTCAAGAACCTGTTGCAGATGGTCGAAACTCTCCAAGCCAGCGTATTTTGGGTCACTCTCGAATCGCTCAACGAGCCACGCAGTGTGCTCGATGAGCGTTTCCATGGTTGAGTCAACCTCATCTGGTTCCAATTCGTAGGACAACTCCAAATTCTCCGTGCTGGCAAACTCGTCGATTCCAGCGGGCAATTCGCGGACGATCTCGTCGGGGAGATCGTCCACGAAGTTGTGAACGACCTTGGCGATGAGATCAATCCGGGAGAGATGCTTGATGTTTGCCTCAATGAACGTCGAATCCATCCGCTGCGTACTCCCGTCGATATCAAACTCTTCTTGCAGGTGGTTGCGGTGGTCTTCAAAGACCTCGTGTAGCAAATCTTCACCAGTCTCTTCTTCGTGTTCCATCAGCCGATTTCGGAAGTTAGTAAACGTCTTCGTACAGATGTTGTCGCCGAGAGTTTCCTTCCCGAGCGCGTTCCGGACGCAGAAATTAAACAGATACGCATCTTCGAGCTGGTCATCAGAGAGGCCGAGCAAATGCTTGATTATCTCCAACGATACCAGTTCGTTGACTGGCTTGTTCGGACGGCTATACCCGTCGTGGTATAGCCGTTCGAACTTCGTTTCATCAATCTGAGTAAAAACATGTTCGTAGAAGTGGGTAGACCAGTGGTTCTGTAATTTCTTCTTTACACAGGGTTGTAGGTCTTTAACAGGCGAAAAAAGTGTCTGCTGTTCATGCTCATTATGTTGTTTAAACACGTTATCAACCAGCCTATTGATTTATTGGTCTGCTGAAGTAAATAACTTACGTACATTATTTTAAAATGTTATACGATAAATATTTGAAATAGTTCAGTCACTCATCGGCTACCCTTTCTACGGTGCCGTCAGACACTCTGCATGGTACGGCAATTCTGATGGATTGTTGAAAGGCAGACTATCTCGATGCGTTCACGACCGTTCTCAGCAACCATCGCCTGAATCGTATCAGGTGAATATAGGATGAGTGGCTCCTGAGTACGTCGCACCGCCTAATCCAAAATAGCCAATTAAAGAGTTATTGACGCCTAGTAGAAAGTATTGCCAAATTCCCGGGGCTATCTCTTACAAATTCGATCCATATCTCGGTTTGGACGAGGGGACTTGAGAGTATCAACAACGTCAAAAAGTTCGTCCACCGACTCTCTATAGACACGACAGAGTCTCGAAATGGCAGACCGCATCGTCGTCAGCGTGGCGGCGTGTGCGACCAGTGCGGAACAGCGTATCAGTCACTCTCACAGCACTGGTCGCGGAGCCAGTCCTGTGAGTATCGGTCGTTATCTGGCCACCAGCGCGAGATCGTTCGCGGCTTGTTACTCGGCGACGGCTCTCTCGAAGCGAATGACCTTGCATATCTTCGGTGTGCGTCGAAACGGCTGGAACACCTGCAGTGGGTGTCTGACGAACTTGGCTGGCTTGCTCGCGGCGTCACCTACGATTCGAGCGACACCTACCGTCTCCGGACGATGAGCCATCCCAATCTCGGTCGGTACTGGACGTGGATGGAAGCGCCGTCGACGGGCTATTCGCTGACACCGACAGCAGCGCGTGTCTGGTACGCCTGCGATGGCACGCTCACCTTCGGCGGGTCAAGCGACGTGCCACAGGTCGTATTCACCGCGACGGCTGACGCCAAGCGAGCGGCGATCAGACAGTTGCTTGCCCAGCGCGGGTTCCAACCAATGGAGTGGCAGCGACGTGTTGCACTCCCCCGCGAGAAAACGAAGCCGTGGCTCAAATGGCTCGGTGAACCAACTCCCGGAAGCGAGTACAAGTGGTGTACCGACGAAACAACGTATCGTCAACTGCGGTGAGACGCGAAATCCTCGTTTGACGGACTGCCAGACAAGGCGAATACAGTCGAGAAGAGCATCGCAACTGCCTCGGCGTCCAGCCCCGGGCATCCGACTCGCAATTCTGTGAACACGGGATCATTCTGAACGAGTCGTGATCAGAACAGACACATTCCCGTCCGTCCACATGATCTTACATGGGAAAAACCGTTGACGAGCTGCGAAACGAAATCAGAGTCTCGACGGATCGGTTCGAGCGCGAGATTGCAGCCTCATTTACGAAGGAGGACCTTGCAGCGATTTGCGAAACTGTCGGGTATGAGATCAACCATGATCCGTTGCCTCCGAAGCCGCAAATGCGAGCCGGCATTCTGTCCGAGATTGGTGTCCGTGGTGACGATGAGACCACCGAGACTGGCCGCCCATTTCGGAAGGCAGAACTCAAATCGATTGCAAATGCTCTCAACGAGTAGGACACTACATCAGTACTTCTCTGAGCTATGAGCCCGCAGAGTTTTTCTCTGTATGTTGGGACCTTCGGTTGTGTGTTTTCTGGACCCACCTTATGTAACATTGATACTCTCTGTAGTCCCGTCTATGCTACATAAGGCGATGACACAACCAGAACCCCCAGCGTCTCTCTCAAAGTACCTTGCAAAGGGGTCCCGAAACAGGATGTGGACACGCTTCGCGATATCCGCGAGTACGTCGATGCTCTGATCGCGCCAGCGGCGCTGCAGCCGATTTGCACGGGCCGTATCTGTACCGGTACTATCGTGATGGCGGCGAATTGACCTCAGAGTATCTCGGGAAGCCGTGAAGATCTTATTTAATTTTGCACCTTAATTCCATGTCTCCTCACATAAGGAATTGCTTTGCTCGGCCTGCTGCAACGACCATAATACCGATTGTCTCTATGTCGAATTTGGAATAAAAACACAACAAGATTGGCTCCTACGGGTGATCGATGGAAGGTAGATACGTGACGATCTAATCTTAATTGGAGACTATCGCAATCCTAACTCGTCAACGCACTCTGTAAACTCCTCGCCGTCCATCTCCTCAATCGTCGAAATTCCGTGCTGTATCACCACTGGATAGTAGTGCTTCTGCTTCCGGATTTGCCAGTCACATTCGTACTCGAACCGCTGGTACTCTCCGTCGAACGCATTGAGCTGGTCAAGATCGTCACTGTCTGGCACGTATACCATCCGACCGGTCCAATCTTCTTTTGGATTAACTGTATTATCTGGATTATCTGGATTTTCTGAACTAGTTGAGTTATCTGTATTATCCAGATTATCTGTGTTATCTGTATCAAATCGACTAGCCAATTTTTCAGCAGCCTCGTCACGGTCGGTCATGCGAGATCACCTTTGTTGTCGATTAGGTAGGTTGCAAGCCGCCGCAACTCATCTTCCTGATCGCACTCCTCGTCATGGCCGAATATCGAGACGCCTTCATTGAACGCTCGCTTCACAGCCGCGCGATTACGGAACTCGAAGATTGGGACATGCTCGCCAAATGCCTGTTCGAACCACTGCAACATCTCTTTCTGCTCACCATCAAGCGGGTAATCGATGTTAGAAACTACGATTGCCTCTTCATTGATGTCCACGCTAAAGTTCGATTCAGCGTCTCTATTTGTTTGAACAGAATATCGATCGCGCGAATACTGGTATCCTCTGCTTCGGCTGGAATGATTAGATTCTGGCACGCCAGCAGCGCATTGTCGGTGAGATGCCCCAGTGATGGCGGTGCATCGACAATAACGAAGTCGTAGCCCTCTAAGCCTTCCATCAGCGTCGAGAGTTTTTCCCGACCCTTCATACTCGTCACGAGCTCCTGCTCCAGTTGGAACATATCGATTGTCGCTGGTACAATATCAAACTCCTCGTGAGACAGTATCAAATCTCCGAGAGAGTGACTGCCTGGCGAAAGCATCGCGCTGTACTGGTTCGGCTCATCGGCGGTGTATGCGTCGTCGAAACCAACACCCATCGTCAGATAGCCTTGGGGATCACAGTCCCAAAGTAGTACGTCCTGACCGCGATCGTTCAACGCGCCGCCAATGTTGATTGCATCAGTTGTCTTCCCGACGCCACCCTTTTGATTCGATACAGCTAGTTTTGACAGATTATCTGTGTTATCCGGCATAGTTTGCTTATACAGTATATCCAGATAATCTGGATAATCACTATTAAAACTACGTCAGACAAGGGGTAAACAGACTATCTTTCCTTATATTCGGCTAATAGTTAGAGAGATATCAGGAGGCCTCCGATGAGTTCTGACAGGAGATCGCGACAGGACGGTTCGATGTTGTGATAATTTACGAAAAATCCTGGAGGTATCAGTTGGATACGACTGAGATTTACGTCGACAACCTTGGTTTTCAACAGACGACCTTGCCTTCCAGCCACTCGCGATCAATGACCTGATTCTCAATCAGGATGTGACGGGGAAGGTTATCTTCACTGCAGGACGGGCAGACGCCAAGCAGTGAGGTTTCTGAGCAGCATTATGCTTTGAACCTCCTAGAAAGCACTATGGGGTAAACAGGGGGAGATTCGGGGGAGGGTGTGACTGAGGGCCTGAAACATCGCCCTCTACCAAAACCGGAGCACTGGCACCACAAATAGGTCAGGCAACCATAGTGAAAGTAGAAATTGCCAGAATGGAATAAGAACAGAACATGGAATACACTTATTCCATATCGCTTGGAATTCACTTGATAAATGTCTGGAGTTGAGATGAGAAGCAGTGATCTCGACTTATCCGAGATCCGTGAAATACTGGTAGAATCACTTGGCGACTCCGTCAAGTGGCACAGTAACATTGAAAACAAACCACTTGAGCTCCATCTAAAGGATCCGCTCCCCTCGAAAGTCAGACTATACCTGGTGAATCTGGTTCCCTCCGGACGAGCAGAGGAGTTCAAGGTCAATGTCCGTCTTCCCAGCCACGAAGGAGGAAAAGAGGACCATGCTGCTCCTGACCGGTCAGGAGGATATCTCACGATGCTCGGTGGATATCACGAGCATCACGAAGTCTTCGCGTTTTGGGACGATGACCTCCACGAAGAGTACGGATCTGTATCACCTCTCCAAGTCCAAGCTGAAACGATTGGTAAGGCTATGTCCGAAGGCCTGGCAACGCAACAACGGGCTACGGCAGGTCTTGGCGGTGAAACAGTTATCGTAGCTGAACCGGCCCGGGTAGCAGAAGCCCTCCAAATGCGCGACCGTCTAATTCAGATCCGCAGCCTTCTGAACACGCATCTCCCAGAAGGGTGGCGGGAGAACGGTTCAAGAGCTCAGACCATTGAGAGAGTGGTAGACGTATTCCTTGAGAACACTCCTCGAGATGTACCTACGACAGAACGTAGAGAGAAAGCACAGGAAATTGTAGCTGAAGAGCTCGATATCACGGTAGGAACAGTTGAAGGCAAATTCCGGGGAGATCTGTGGGAGGACAGAGAACAACCCAGTGAAGGGTACCAGAAAGGGTATGTTGATCCAATACTGGAAGAGATTGAGACAGAATGGAGAGACGACCGGGAAAACGAAATTGAGGACTTGCTGGATGAAGAAGGGCCGGGCCACCCTCTCTCGAACTATATCCGGGAAAATGAATCCTCAATCTCTATCTATACTTACTCCGCATCACCGGAACACTGGCTTACATCCGCCAGATACAACGCGATTCCTTTTGCGGACAACGACCAAGATCGCTACGATGAGCTCTCATTTGGAGATGTTATCTTGTTTTATTCGGAGGCAGAACCGGTTTCTGAGGAACTAGAGGAACAACCTGCTGGCCTGATCGGTGCTGCCATAATCGGTGACAAGTATACGAAAGAAGAGGACTGGTGGTGGAAGGAATACGAGGACGATGAAGATCTTCCATTAGTCGCAGCGTTTGATCGTGTGTTCTACACCGGTGCAATCGATGATCTTGATTTTGACCTTGACAACCCGATAACGGAGAAGGAGGATTCGGAGCTTAGAGAAGATCTGGGTTTGCTGACTGCAGGCCTTCTTGATATTTCCACGGCGCACAGTATCTGTCACGACGCTCTCGATGAGCGAATGCCTGTAGAAGATACCTTAGCCCACTTCACCGACATAGATGGCTCCAGTGAAGTAATCCGGCCACTAGCACTGATCGCAGAGATGGCTTCTGACCTCCGAGAAGCGCCATCAATCAATATTCACACCGAGTTCTCCGGGTCAATAGATGATGATCTGCTTGAAGGCCTGCATTTTCCTGATGGAGAGCAGGAGATACTTGATCAAATCGAGGCAGCGCTGCACGCCGGAAAAAACGTTATTCTGACAGGACCGCCGGGAACAGGGAAGACGGAGGTAGCTCAGCGAGTCACCAACAAGCTTGCTCAGAAGTATCCGTGGATGTATTCGGACTCGGAGATGACGACTGCAACCTCTGACTGGTCTACCTTCGACACGGTCGGCGGATATATGCCGGACCAAGATGAAGAAACAGATGGGAACCTGTCGTTTTCGTCAGGAATCGTTCTGAACCGGTACAAGGACAGGCAGACGGAAAAACAGGTGAATGAACCCTTAGTGATCGACGAGCTCAACCGGGCAGATATCGACAAGGCATTCGGCCAGCTTTTCACTGTTCTCTCAGGTCAGTCAGTCCAACTACCGTACACAAAGGACAACGAAGAGGTAGAGATCACATCTGCCAACGCGCTTGGCGGTCTTCCGAGGATCTCACCAGTACGTCGTTCCTGAGTCATGGGTTATCTTTGCTACAATGAACACCTATGACAAGACCTCATTGTATGAGATGAGCTACGCCTTCATGCGGCGTTTCTCGTTTATCCCCATCGACGTGCCAGAGCTTCCAGAGGCAGACGACCCAGATGAGGAAGACAAACTGCTGGAGCTGATGAACGAATATCTGTCCTCTTGGGATGGAATAGATGCAGAAGATAAGGAACTGGTAGCAGTCGCTCGTGTCTGGAGGAACACCAACAACCCCGTCGATTCACGGGCAATAGGCCCTGCAATCGTACAAGACATTCTCAGCACGATAACGCAGTACCCTGGATCGGATACAGACTTAGAGACTCGTCTTACCAACGCGGTGATCAGCTACATCTTCCCTCAGCTAGAAGGTGTCCCAGAGCGGCGGAAAATCGTCAACAGCATCAAGGCCTCTCCAGAGGTTACTGAGGAGAAGATCAAGGAGGCAGGGAGAGAAATCCTCCAGATCAACTTCGAGGACGATGAATAGAGAAGCAATTATCGACCAACTCAGCCAGGATATCATTTCCTACGTGATGGCTGGGTCGTTCGAAGAGCATCAAGTTGCTCGTGAAATAAAGCCTGAAGATCTCGACGAACGGTTCGAGGACTACAGACTATTACTTGATCTGCACTTCATTCTGAAGAGTGACGTCGTCAATTTCGTTAGAGAGCTCCCGAAACGTCTGAGAAGCATAAGTACTGAAACGAAAACGGTCTCCCGTACACGGAGAGGAACTGTCGACGGCCATATCAACTGGGGTGCAACGATGAAGAAGCGGTACTCTCAGAACCCCGCAGACACATCGCTGTTCGTCTGTGATAACCGATCTGAGGACTACGATACGCCGGAAAACCTGGTTTTGAAGCGGTTGATATCGATCATCTACGAAACGATAGACCAGGCAGAGGAGTACATTAAGCAGGAGTATGGCTGGGCGCAGGATACGTGGCGGGGAGAAGAGGAGTTGATTGATGAGTTGAAGCAGATCGTCGAGCGGAACGTCCATGTCCGCAGGATTCGCTCTCCTGAGACATACGAACCAACAGAGAGGATGATGATTGCGGCAGAAAGCTCCCGACAACCTATCTACCAGGAAGCTGCTGCTCTGCTCCGTACACGAGCAAAGCTGTTAGATGGGGATCATGGGGAGATCAAGGATCTGCTCAACAATACGGCGATCACACCCGATGATGACGAAACGCTGTTCGAACTGTACGTGCTCTTCCGTTTTGTCTCTGTCTTAGAATCTGTCCGTGATCAGCAGGCTCAGTTCAAGCCGATACAGGCGGGGAGAAATGAGATAGCAAAGTTCGCTGGTAAACCCGAATTGGTGCTCTATTACGATCAAGCAGCCACGGATCGTGATCTCTCCTTCGTCACAGAGGAGGACGTTAGTGGCCGCTCTCTGTCGCGGAGTGAAAAGGTGCAGGAGGTAGCTCACGATATCTCATCCCAGTACTTTGGCAAAGAGTTTCAGAACTACACGAATCGTCCTGATGTCATCGTTTTAGAGATACGCGATCCATCGACCCAAACGTACGAATACCTCATCACCGAGGTCAAAAATAGTACAAATACAGGTACTATCAGGACTGGGATCAAGGAAGCGCTTGAATATTTGGCTTTCCTCCGTGTCGACGATGAGTTTGTGTTTGGAGATACAGTTGATGAGGATTATTTCGGAAGTGGATGGAACGGGCTGCTGGTGATCCAAGATCTTGAGGAAGAGACTGCCTCACTTGATGAGCAGTCCGATGCTGAAATCAAGATTCTGCAGGCCTCAGAACTGGAGAGGGGATTAAAGGAAGTGCTTGTGAAAGCTGATCTGAACGCAGAATAGACGAGTTCTACTCGTCGTCGTTGAGGGCGTCCAGCGTGGTTTGCTGGGTGTCATCGATTTCGAATTTCCCGGCTTCATCGAGATCGTAGTTGAGTATGAGACGCTCCGTGACCTCGGTTGAACGGGTCTCGTCGTCGTGCTGCTTGTTCATGAACTGTGAACGGCCCTTCTCCACGATGATGTGGTCTTGCAGGCCTTCTGGGACTCGCTGATAGGAGACTGCCCACTTGCCTTCGGTTTCGGTCAGGGTGTTGACGAATCGTTCGTGGTCAAAGTCGCCTTCGTGTCGGTAGAGGGCGTCTCCCTCATCCAGATAGGGGGGATCGCAGTAAAAGAACGTATCCTCGCTGTCGTACCGGTCGATCACCTCAGCGTAATCAAGGTTCTCGATCTGAACGTTCTTGAATCGGTCTGCAAATTCGTGGAGTTTCTCCGTGGCGTTTCTCAGTTTGCGAGCCTTGTTTCTCTGATGAGCACCCGCAAACCCGGAAGCTGTCCGGTATTTTGAAGCGTACTGAGAGTACCGAAGGTAGAAGAACCGACCTGCACGTTCTATCGGGTCGTCAGGCCTTTCGCCGGAGTAGAAGTCGTCTTTCCAGTCCTGATGCTGTTCCCTTGCGTACGGCGTCAGGTTCAGCCACTCGACGAGCTCTTGTTCCCTCTCCCGCAGTACCTCAAAGAACTGAACCAGATCCCCGTCTAGGTCATTGTAGACTTCGGTATGGCTCTCAGGCTTATTCACTAAGACAGCACCGCTACCGCCAAAGACCTCCACGTAGCATTTGTGCTCCGGGAAGTGCTCGATGATCCAGGGAGCAAGATAGGATTTGCCTCCCGGGAACGGAAACACAGACTCTGTCACGACCAGAGCGTAGACGACGATTGATTATAATACTTCCTTCATCTCTATCCTGAGCTACGAGGTAACGTTGAGATTGCTTGAGTACCATCCAGGCCCGACCTGCTCAAGACTTCCACGGAAAATCCTGTTCAGCCCTATTCTTTCGTCGCCGTCAGATAGTATAGGCTCATCCCAGTACTCCACGTTGTCGACCACGAACTGCACCCGTGGATTATTCGCCAGCAGAAAGTTCACGCGCTCGGAAAGGATATTGTGGATAAATTCAC
The DNA here is from genome assembly GCF_031852275.1 of Halovalidus salilacus. Classification (GTDB taxonomy): domain Archaea; phylum Halobacteriota; class Halobacteria; order Halobacteriales; family Natrialbaceae; genus Halovalidus; species Halovalidus salilacus. The sequence goes on from NZ_CP134701.1 coordinate 117,419, forward strand.
TGAGTTCTTCAGGATCCTCTGTACCTCGAAGATAGCTGTCCAGACCGTAAACCGCGATATCGTAAGGCAAATCATCCATATCGTCGACACAACGGAGAAACTCGACTATACTCATACGTTCATCAAACTCGTCACCGTCGTCTAAGGCCTCTTCTCCGACGACGTGGTAGCCGATTTCGAAGTTCATCAGATTCTAGCAGACTGTAATCTAGCAGATGGTATAAAAGTAATCGGAAATAACGCCTTTATTGCCTGATTTCTCAGCGGAAGTCCTCTATCTCCAGTTGGGTGTCCGATTGCTTCTTTACGTATTCCGCGATATCATCGTAGTCATCGTCTCCTTCGATTTCTGAAAGCCTGTGAAGTGCGTTAATCGCTCCTTCATCAGTCCACTTTCCGAACTGCTTGGTCAATTGGTCGGTCTCGAAGAGATAGTACAGGTAGTGGGCTTTGTCAATCGACAGTGGGTCGTTCTTGTTTTCCAAGCGGTCAGCCCGTTCAAGCGGATCTGGACGACCAAGTCGTCCCCCTGCTGGTCCAGCAGATCTTCGTGGACCAGTTCAGCCACGTCAACACCTCTCTGCCGAAGATCTTTGTTGAGTGCGTTGAACGATAACTCCTCACCTCGGCCCAGTACGTGGGTTAGATAGACTGCACTGAGAGGATCCATTTCCTCGCTCAGAATCTGGAATCGTTCTTCGAGCAGTTGTTCATCGACGATTTCTTTGATTGCATCGACAGCCTCGACCACGTCCATCTGTTCTCCGTCTCGAGTGACGTTCGGGTAGTGTTTCGAGAATATCTCTAAGCATTTCCCCATTGCCACCACGAAGATATCTCCTCCGCTCAGACGGCGACCTGCTTGTTCTAAACGTTCGATCTCATCTTCTGCACGGAAGTAGATATCGTCCTCAAGAGATTTCCAAGAGACCTCCTCAGGATCCTCTTGGCGTTTCCTGCAGACGATGATGGTGTCGTAGTCGACGGTTGCTCTTCCGTGGCGGGTCCCGCCACGGGTCTCACTGTTTACAGGGTAGAGAGCGCTGATGTAGAAGTCGGCATCAAGAACGGATTGAAGCGTTGAACCCCAGGCCTCGGTCTCCTTGTGGTGGAAGGTGAAGGCCATAATACCGTCGTCAGCCAGTTTCCGACGGGATTCGTTGAAGACGTTCGTCAGGGTCTCGATGTAATGGTCCTCGGTTCTCTTATCCTCGACATCTTTCGCCGGATCGACAACGGCCTCGCTCTTCTTTGGCGTACGTTCTCCCTGGAAGTGGTCGTAGGTGTCGCTAAGAACCTGGTGTAGCCAGACGTAGTAGAAGTCCGAGAGCTCGGCATACATCTCGTTGTCGTAGTACGGGGGATCCGTGATGATCGCGTCTACTGATTTGTCTTCGATAGGCAGGTACTCAGAAGTTCCACAGCGTAAGAAGGCATTCCCCTCTTCTCCGAGATCAGAGTTATCATCAACAAGGACGCCCTCTACCGGCGTCTGCATCTGCTTATCCTGAGAATTCCCATCTTCGTCGATGTATTTCTCAACCGGGCTCTGGCACCACTCCTTCGCGGCCTTCGTCTTATCGAACATCCCCTTGAAGGTGCCACGGCCGTAGTCACTGCCCCAGATATTCCCTTCAACAGGTGTGTGACGGGCGATAATCGTGTTATAGTTGTAAATGGGTTCAAGCTTGTTCGCCACGCGGTTGTACATACAGAACATGTTGTTCGACTCCAGCATGGCGGAGAACGTGGTGAGCAGGAACTCTTTCACATTCTGATCTTCGATGTCGTCGATCTCATTGAGGAGCCGGCCCAGCAGCAACAGTTGCCGGTCGTTGAACATCTGGTGGTACTTGTGATAGCCATGGTTCCAGGCACGGTCACTGCTGCCCTGGTACCGTTCCTGCTCCGGGATAGGCAGTTCGGCCCATTCTTCCTCTAACTCCTTAGCGCTCTCGTAGAGCTCTGAGTCGTGGTCAGTGGGATCTTTGTATCCTTTGTCGTCACAGGAATCGCAGTAGTACTCGACCGCATACATCTGGGAGTCCGGTTCCCCGAAGCGTTTCGTGGCATCGATAATCTTACTCCGGACACCGCAATCAGGACAGGTATAGTTCTGGCCAGAAGCAGTTCCTTCCTTGGG